>CAJBVG010000101.1 GCA_903958995.1 uncultured bacterium
AGTGAAAGACTTAACATTAATACACAATTGAATTAATGTTAATTTAATAAAGAAAGGTTTTAGCTTTGTTCGGATCTTGCAAAATCTCTACTCTTGAGTAATTCCAAGGTTTCCAGAAGGCTTCTAATACTTGTCCGTAGGTTTTTTCTTCCCAGGTTTCGAAAATTTTACGGTTACCAATATTCGATTCTACATTGCTCACGTATATGGTATCTTGGTGTTCAGTAAAGCTAAAATCAGGTAGAATAGAAAGTAAATAATTAGAGTAATAAACCCTAGCCGCTATCTCTTCGAACTGAATTAAAGAAAGTTCTTTATCGATAAATTTTTTAAGTTTTTCTTGATGATATGACTTGTTATATTCTGTATCCAATAAGCATACAATCACACCTAGCTTTTTATAACGGAATGAAAGAGTAAGTGTATTAATTTCGTTTCGATGTTCCAGTGTGGGTATGCCTTCTTCTTCAATTAATTTAAATTGAAACAATGAAAAGGGTTTAGGATCATCCCATTCAAACGACATGATTATAGATTGCATTAAGTGATGGAGTTTTCTGAATTTATCTACTAATACAGGAGAAACTTTAAATCCATCTTCTTTATACTCATCACTTTTTAATCCATTTCGAATTTCTGCACTCACTAATCCATACACCATTACTCCTGCCCATTGAAACCATTCGATATCCGAAAGTATTGAAGCATCGCCTGTTTCAAAAGCTTGTTTAGATTTTATATTGATGATGCTAATCTTGTCGGCAACCTCACTTGATACTCCCAAGTACAAATCTTGATAGGTACAAAACGATTCATCTAGTAACTTAAAGGCTTTATCATGTAACTCTTCTGATTCCATTAACCAATTCGGGAAAACAGATATCCTATCAATTCCCTTCGATACTGGAATTCCCGTTAAGAAACATTTTGCTCCAACTAAGTCGAAACTCTTAAAGGGGTCGTATAAGTGTACTTCGTTCATCGACACAAAAATATTAATCATTTCCATCAATTAGATTTGTTTATATCTTTATTTAATGAAAATACAATTTGAAGCATTTCAACTTGCTCTAAACTACCCATTTAAAATTTCTGACTATAGCAGAACCAGCACACCTATTGTATTTGTGCGCATTTCTGATGGTGGATTTGAAGGCATTGGCGAAGCTTCTATGCCTCCGTATTTAGGGGAATCCATCGAATCGGCTTCTCATTTCCTTTCGATGCTTCAGTTTGAAGAGTTTACTTCGATACCGGAGATGCTTTATAAAGTAGATACGATTGCCCCAGGAAACAATGCTGCAAAAGCTGCTGTCGACTTAGCGCTACACGATTGGTATGGGAAGAAAAATAACATTCCACTATACAAACACTTTAATAGTAATCCCGCACTAATGCCTCCTACCTCTTTTACATTAGGCATTGATTCAATTGAGGTTCTTCGTGAAAAAATAAAAGATACCGACCCCTTTCATCGAATTAAAATAAAATTAGGTTCAGAGAACGATAAAGAAATTGTAGAGAATATTAGAAGTATTACCGACAAAGAAATATTAGTGGATGCTAACCGAGGTTGGAAAACCAAAGAATATGCTGCAGAAATGATTGATTGGCTTGCTACAAAAAACTGTATCTTGGTGGAACAGCCTATGCCCGTTGATTCGTATGAGGATATGCTCTGGTTAAAATCTCGTTCTGCCCTACCATTATTCGCCGATGAATCGTGTAAGCGTATAGAAGATATTGAACATATAAAAGATGGATTCCATGGCATCAATATTAAACTGATGAAATCAACTGGATTGTTAGAAGCTTCAACAATGATTCAACTCGCACGTGATCGTTCTTTAAAAGTAATGATTGGTTGTATGAGTGAATCGTCATGTGGTATTATGGCAGCGGCTGCTCTCGCTCCTCAATGTGATTACGCCGATTTAGATAGTACTTGGATGGTGAGTAACAACCCCTTCAAAACGCCAACTTTAACAGATGGGAAAATTGTATTGAGTGATGTAGCTGGTATTGGATACTAAAAAAGGTCCTCACATTTTCACGGAGGACCTTTCTAATCCCGATAGCTATCGGGACTAACATCTCAATTCTTACTACTACTTCTCGAATGCATGATTAATCTCCATCACCACATGATCTCTGTGGGCTTTGGTATCTGCATTACCAGTAGCGGTAGCCATCATCGTTTTAATAGCTTTTAATTGCGCCATTGCATTTGATTGTGCTTGGTAAGTGTAAGCATCAGACTTCATCGCTGCAGCTAAATTCTTTACATATTCTAATTGCAAATTTTGACGGTAGCTATTAACATTTCCTACTAAATCTGCTTTGAAAATTCCATCGGTTAATTCACGCATCATTTCATTTAATGAATATGTGCTTCCAATTAATTGAATGTCGGTCATGCGTTTTGTAACACTAGTGCTTAACAAATGCGACAATACTGCTTTCTGAATATTTAATACACGATCGTGAATTTTCGGATCTTCATTTCCTCCGTTAAATCCTCTGCGTTGATATTGTAAGTACGCAAAGAAATCTGCTGGCATATCAAATGCATTCGGTGCAAAAACATATTCGTTTAGTGCTTTCATTGCTCTCTTCTGATCTGCTGCAGATACTGGTGCCATTGGTTTCGAAGTACTTTTTTGCTCAGGGAAACTTCTATCTACATAAACACCACCAACATAGCGCGAGATTACTCCTGCTGCAGTTCCATACTCACCTGAAGTAACTAAATATGCGTTTCGTAATTCTTGATATGATTGTCCGTCTTTAATGTATTTTGCTTTTAACCCTTTAACTAAGTTGTTTGCTAATTTCATTCTATCAATAGAATAAGTAATGGCATCCGAACTTAAATCGTTAATCATTACTCGTGGATCAATTCCTTTTCCAGGAGCACGCATATCATCAGCATCATTTCCAAATGTTAATTGTGGCTCGTTCGATCTGCTTAATAATTTTTTCATTCGATCTGCTTCTGCTTTTGCATCGTTTAATGATGTTGCATAACCAAACTCTATTGCCCATAAATCATAAGGTCCTGGTTTCATGGTGAAGTATTGACCTTGCTTTGTTCTATCTAAAGAAACGTTCGCAGCTGGATAATCCATTACCGAACCCGTCAAGCCAACCTTTGCTGTTAACTCTTTATTGTTAATGGCAATGGGGTCGTGCAACTGACTAGCTTTCATGTTATGGTTCAATCCGAAGGTATGACCAACTTCATGTAATACTAAATAATATAATGATTGTTTGATGTAATCACTCTTCTCTAAATCGCTAGATGTATAAGCCGATAATGCAACATTACCAAACTGCGTAGCTTGTGTGAAGTAACTTCCAATATCACATGTTTGATTGTTTGCATGCAACTCTGGGAACTCATCAATTAAATTTAAACCTGCTGCATCAAATAATTTTTCTTGTTTTAATCTATTCGTAAAGAACACATATTCCAACATAATGTCGGCACCTAAAATTTGTCCTGTACGTGGATTCACGAAACTTGGCCCGTAACCACCGAATGGTGGGAATGGTGAAGATGTCCAACGTAATACGTTGTAACGAATATCGCCTGCATCCCAAGATGCTGTATCCGATTGCACTTCGCAACGAATTGCATTTTTAAAACCTGCTTTTTCAAACGCAATATTCCAAGTTAATACCGCTGCTTTAATGGTCTCTCTAAATTCTACTGGTGTAGTATTTTCAATCCACCAAGTAATAGGTTCTACTGGTTCAGATAATGCTGCGGCAGGATCTTTCTTTTCTAAATTCCAACGGTTAATCACATCATGATAAGGTGTTGCCGATTGAGAAGTCATGTCCTCAATTTGTTGCATAAAATAACCTACACGTGGATCATCAAATCTTGGCTTGAAATTATTTTGAGGTACTTCAATAATACTGTGTTGAATTTTCACTGTTACCGAACGAGCGTCTGTAACATCCGGCCCACCACCGTTTGATGGACTTGGGTTATCATATACATACTCAACAACGATGTCGGTATTTTTAGGATAATTTCTTAGGCTAGCAAATTTTGTTTTCTCTTTGCTTAATTGTCCTAAGCTAAAAGATGCACCCGGACGAGCATTTGGATTTGGTGATGGTTTTATTTGCGATAGGTTTTCTACCAAAAATAAATCATCTGCTTTGATTAAATAATTATCGCCTTCTTCTGCTGCAATTTTTAAACTTGCTAAAATAGGTTTGTTGATGTTTGCATCAGATGATTTCGAAATTGCATTCGCTGCATCGAAATAATAATTCGTGTTTTCTTTTACGAATTCTATTTTATCATAATATTTTCTGATACTGAATACTTCATTATCTCTAAATGATCCTTTGAAAAATCCAGCACTAACCGCACCATTTTCTGAGTAGTTAAAATAAACAAACTCTTTATTGAGTTGGTCTTTTCTAATTTTCATATATACCGAACCATTGGTGGTGTCTTGGTAAAGAGTAAATAAACCATCTTTCGATTTGGTTGGTTTAATAATTTCCTTAATGGTTTTCTTAGCATCCTTTTTAGGTGCTTCGGCTGCTGGCGGTGGAGTATCTTTCTTTTTCCTTTTTGCATAAGTTGGATTACTAAATCCAGCGATACTTACACAAATTGCCATTGAATAAATAAGCGTTTTTCTCATAAATTTTTTGGGTTAAGCAATTTTAAACATAATATATTTCTGAGCAAAAATCCCTTATCAAACTAATTTTTTACAATTAAAATGCTTTTTGAGTATGAATGCCTAGCTTTGTGGCATGAGCATTTTATTTACCAAAGAGAGCCGAATCGTTATTACTTGCCCAAAATTCATGTCTTCCTACCTTAGTGAGGAGGTTCATGCCTTAGGATATACGATTACCGAAGAATGGAGTACAGGTGTAGCTATTGAAGGCACATTGAACGATTGTATCAAAATAAACATGAACATTCGTACTGGAAACCAGGTGCTTTGGTTATGGTCTGATGCCATGGCTAAAAATGCTGAAGAGTTATATAATCATGCTTTAAAACTTCCTTGGGAAGATTTATTAGACCTCGATGGGTATATTTCTATTACTTCAAACGTACAAAATGAGACGATTGACAATAACCTTTTTGCCAATGTGAAGCTTAAAGATGCCATTGTTGACCGTTTTAGACATAAAACCGACATGCGACCAGATTCTGGTTCCGATAGAAATAAGACAGTTGTTCATTTGTATTGGAAAGAAGATGAAGTGGCTATTTATTTAGATACAAGTGGTGAAACCCTTTCTAAACATCAATACAGAAAGCAGCCCGGTTTAGCACCAATGCAAGAAAACTTAGCAGCGGCAACCATTTTGGCTACTAAATGGGATAAAAATTCAAATTTTGTAAATCCTATGTGTGGTTCGGGTACATTAGCTATCGAAGCTGCAATGATTGCTTTGAACAGAATACCTGGATTACTTCGTAGTAATTACGGTTTTATGCACATTAAAGGCTATGATGATGAGTATTACGAAAAACTTCGTCACGAAGCTCGCTTAGCCGTTAAGAAATCGTTAGACTTTCAAATTATCGCAAGTGACCTCGATCCTATTGCTTTACATGCTGCAAAATCAAATGCAAAAACTGCTGGGGTTGATATTCATATGACTTTCCGTTTAGAAGATTTCCGCGAAACTCCTTGTCCAGATGGCAAGGGTGTTGTAATATTCAATCCGGAATACGGAGAACGTTTAGGTAACTATGATGAACTCGAGCTAGTATACAAGGCTATGGGCGATTACATGAAGAAAGAAGCCAAAGGTTATTTTGGATATATATTTACTGCTAGTCCTAACCTTGCTAAAAAAGTTGGATTAAAAGCAGAACGTAAAATTGAATTCTTCAACAGTACATTAGAGTGTCGTTTACTCGAATATGAATTGTACGATGGAAGTCGTAGAGTTGAAAAACGATAATGTTTTGTTAAATTAGTGTTCTAGACAAAGAACCGTGTCGAAATATTTAAGAAATAGTCGCAATTTTTTCTTCATCAGTGTTTTCATTATTCTGTTAGTTCAGCTTATTGGCTTATGGACTAAACCAGAAATTGTTGAGGGGCGTGCTGGGAAATCGTTAAGTGCCGAGATCCAAAATTACGACAGGTTAATGCAGAACTTCTGCGATAATAGTTCCCTGGATACAATTCTAAAAGATAATTACGCTACACATAATAATAAAAACTGGGAGAAGTTCATTACTCTTACTAAAGACAATCCCTTTATTACTATTGTCTATCAAAAAGATAAAATTAAATACTGGTCGAAATCCAATGTAGTGCCCGACTATGAACATTTAAAAATTAAGGAAGGTAATAATTTTAGAAAGCTTGACAATGGTTGGTACATCATCAAACAAAAGACCATTGACAATTCAAAAGTCTTTTTAATTTTCAATGTTTACAAAGAATTTAATTATCAGAACGAATATTTAGTCAATCGATATAATCCAAGACTTGGTGTAAGTGATTATATCGAAATCAATTCCTTTGTAAAAAATAAAGGGTATATCATTCAAGATGCATCTGGGAAAAATTTATTTAGTATTAGTATAAACGAGGAAAAATACAACGCGAACCCTGCAACATTAATTATAATAGGATGGCTACTTACCTTTATTTTTTGCTACTTAACCATCAATAGTTTTGCAAAATATTTATGGCATAAAGGAGAAACACTAGCATCAGTATTATTTGTATTTGTAGTTATACTACTACTTCGTTCGGCAAGTATGTATTGGAACGTTCCTACTTCAATATATCAACTACCGCTATTCTCACCCGAAAAATATGCGAGCAACTTCTTATTCCCTTCATTAGGAGATTTAATAATCAATTTGCTTTTAATACACTGGTTAGTCTATTTCTTGTTTGATAGAATTAAAGATTTGAATTTTAGAGTTTACAATATTCGCAAAAGCTATATTTTAACCATCGTTTTTATTATTGCCTCTTTTGGTGTACTAGATGCTATTGATTATTTGTTTGAAGGACTAGTATCCAACTCTAACATTTCATTTGAGCTTGCTAATATTTTAAGCTTAGACCTATACAGTGTATTAGGGTTTTTCACCTTAAGCTTAATGATGTATTCGTTTTATTTATTTAACGATATGCTCATTGGTATTTTCCATCAGTTCTTTTTAAGTAAACGCGAAAAATTAAATGTATTTGTTTTCACATTAATCCTAATACTGATTAGCAAATCAATTATACATGAAGTGAGTATTCTGTTTTATACTAACACATTATTCTTAATTATTTTAGAGCGTGCTAAAAGCAGGAAACGAAATTACCTGAACCTTCTTCTTGTAGTGCTAATACTGATTGTTTTTTCAATCGCGGCTTCTTCGCGATTGTTGCACTTTAACATTGAAAAGGAAAAAGAAAACAGACAATTATTAGCCTCTAAGCTCGAATCGGCAAATGACCCTATTGCTGAATACCTTCTCGAAGGGCTAATTAAAAAAATTCAAAAAGATGAAGTAGTACTTAACTATTTCAAAGAATCAAAAAAAAATGGTGAATCGTTAAACTTGCGAATTCAACAATTATACTTTGGTGGTTATTTTTCAAAATATGATTTATTGGTTTATGAGTTTGATAGTGCAGGTCATGCATTGAAAGAAAGCCAGAATAAAACACTAGGGTATTTCGAAGACATCATCAATAATAAAAGCACACCTACGTTTAATCAATATTTCTATTACCAATCGAATACCTACGGAATGCTTACCTATTACGGAAAGATTCCTCTCTACACTAAATCCGGAAATATTGGGCAGTTAATTATTGAGCTAAAATCTAAATATTTCCGCGATGAAAATATATTCCCGGAATTGCTTTTAGAAGGCAGCTTAAAAATGAATAAGGATTTTAACTCTTATTCCTATTCTATTTACAAATCAAACAAATTAATTTCTCAACAAGGGTCGTACCCTTATAGCTTGCAAAACATTGAATTTGCTAGTGCTAAAGATGGATATGAGTTTTTAGAATCGAATGATTTCAATCACTTAACATATAAACCGAATAACGATTTGTTAATTGTAGTAAGCAAGCCGATAGAATCTAAAACTAAAATCCTAACCCTGTTCTCTTATATTTTTGGTTTGTTTTCTTTCTTCTTATTAATTTTTTATTTGAGAAGAACATTCGGGAAACGATTCAATTTATTAACTATTAATTTTAAAAATATTCCTGGAAGATTTAAAATTCTATTCAAAACACGGATTCAACTTTCCTTAGTATTAACCATTATCATCTCCTTAATTATTGTTGGTTACATCACCTTCATCTATATTACCGACCAGTACACCAAGCAACAAAATGAAAGATTAAGTCAGAAGGTTCGTTCCATATTAATTTCATTAGAAAAGCGCGCTTACTTAATTAATTATTGGAACAATACATACGACGATAAAATGTCGGTTGAGTTGAAAAGTTTATCAGATTTATATTTATCGGATATTAATATTTACAATTTAAATGGTCATTTACTATTATCTACTCAGCCAAAAATTTTCGAAGAAGGATTAACCTCTAAACAAATGAACCCTGAGGCATATATGATTATGCGGCGCTTCGAGCGTTCTGAATTTACAACAACTGAAAAGATTGGAGCCTTGCAATATTTATCTTCTTATGCTCCTATTCGAAATTCGAATAATAAAATTGTAGGATACTTGAACCTTCCTTACTTTGCTAATAAACTAGAATATGAAGCAAGGGTATCACAGTTCTTAACAACATTCATCAACGTTTACGTATTTATATTTGTTGCTATTGGTTTCATTGCATTCTTTATTGCCAACTCCATAACCTTCCCATTAACTTTAATTGAAGAGCAATTGCGTGAAACAAAAATTGGGAAGAAAATGGATCCTATTTCTTGGAAAGGTAGTGATGAAATTGGAAAGTTGATCAATGAATACAATCGGATGATTCTAGAATTGGAAGAAAGTACAGATCGATTAGCTAAATCAGAAAGAGAGAATGCGTGGCGCGAAATGGCGAAACAAGTTGCACACGAAATAAAAAATCCACTTACACCAATGAAGTTGGGTCTTCAACATTTACAGCGTTCTTGGAATGATAAGGATCCTAATTTCAACGAGAAGTTCGAGCGTTTCAATAATACGTTCATTCAACAAATAGAATCACTTTCACTAATTGCTTCTGAATTTTCGAGTTTCGCTCAGATGCCTCAAACCAGCAAGGAGCTTGTTGATTTAAAAGACATTGTAAGTAATGTGGTTGATTTGTATAAAAACACTAACGATATTGAAATCCACTTGGGTTACTTGCCAGGGTTAAAATCTATGGTGATGGCCGATAAGGACCAAATGATTCGGACCTTTAATAACCTGATCAAAAATGCTATTCAGTCTATCCCCTCTCAACGTAACGGACAAATAAATGTTGATTTATTAAATGATAAGGGGCATTTCTTAGTAATGATTCAGGATAATGGTTCGGGGATAGAAGAAGAAAAGCAGTCGAAAATATTTCAGCCCAACTTTACTACCAAAAATTCTGGAATGGGAATGGGCTTAGCCATCGTAAAAAATATCATTGATAATGCTGGTGGGAAAATTTGGTTTCAGTCTGAACTCAATAAAGGCACTACTTTTTACGTTTCATTACCATTAGATCATGGAAATGATTAAGAAAGCTATTTTTTATACCACAATCATACTCTCCTCTATTCAAGTGCATGCACAAGCAGTAAAGGATAGTATTCCATCTGTATTACAAAAAAGGTACTTTCATAAAGATGCTAGGTTAATGCTCAGTAGAGAGCAAGCCATTAACAATCCCTTTTCTATTACATACGATAGCAAAAATGATGATGGCTTCGGACTCAATGGACTTAGCCGTTCTGGAAGTATAGCACGAGCCATTACCGTTGGTAACAATCAAGACCTGAGTTTAAGCTCTTCGCTAAACTTGCAGTTTTCTGGTCGACTAAGTGAAGACCTTAATGTAATAGCAGCTATTTCTGATGATAATATCCCAATTCAACCTGAAGGGAACACTCAACAGATTCAAGATTTTGATAAAGTATTTATTCAGCTCATCCATAAAAATTACACCTTAACGGCAGGAGATTTTGAAATTCGAAAACCGAACTCTTACTTTCTGAATTATTTTAAAAAAGCAAAAGGTGGATATATTCAAAGTACAGTAGAAAGTAGAAATGGTTATAAAATTTTAAACGATGCCGCCATTGCGGTTGCTAAAGGAAAGTATAACCGACAAGTATTTATTGGTAAAGAAGGGATACAAGGTCCATACCGCTTACAAGGTTCAGCGAATGAAACATACATAATAGTATTGGCAGGAACAGAGCGTGTTTTCATTGATGGTGTGCTATTAAAGCGTGGTGAAAACCAAGACTATACCATAGATTATAATGTTGCTGAGATAACATTTATGCCGAAGCGTATCATCACTGCTTACTCGAGGATAACTATTGAGTTTGAATATTCGGATAAAAATTATGCACGAAGTTTAAGCATTGTGAACTCTACATTCGAAAATGCCAAGAACACCTTTCATTTCAATTATTATAATGAACAGGATTCAAAAAACAGACCATTATTACAATCATTGGATGATAATCAAAAACTATTCTTATCAACAATAGGAGATGCGACTTCATCTGCTTATTACCCATCAATAGATAGTGTAGGTTATACGAGCAATGAAGTAAGATATAAGAAAATGGATAGTTTGGGATATTCGATATATAAACTATCTACAAATCCTGAAGAAGCAATCTATAGATTAAACTTCACACAAGTAGGTACGAATAACGGTAACTACATACCAGAAAATACTTTAGCTAACGGAAGAGTTTTTAAATGGGTTGCACCAGTGAATGGAGTATTGCAAGGTAGTTATGAACCTGTGGTAATTCTTGTCGCCCCGAAAAAATCGAGCATGTTTACTTTTGCAGCCGAACATCGCGCCAATCAAAAATGGAAAATGGGTACTGAGGTAGGCATTAGTCAGCAAGACAAAAATCTATACTCCACTAAAGATGATGGAAACAATACTGGGCTTGCATTAAAATCGAACATTGAAAATAAAATCATACTTAAACGCGACTCTACTGGTGATGTGCATTTAATAACCAATGCGCAAGCGGAATTAGTTAGCCAATCTTTTAAAGCAGTAGAGTTTTATCGCCCTGTTGAGTTTAACCGAACTTTTAATAATACTCAAACACAGTTATCTGCAGAGCAATGGTATTCGGTACAGACCGCTATCGAAAAAAATAGCAAGTCGCTTGTATACTATAGATTTTCTGCATTTTTAAAAGACACAGTTTATCAAGGTATACAACAAAGTGTAGGAACCGATTATCAATATAAATCATATCGATTATTTTCAAAAGCAAGTTTACTAACAACTTCATTTAACAATAAAAAGAATGCAAGTAATTTCTTAAAGCATCAGGTTGATTTGAGTAAAAGTTTTAAGTATAGCATAATCGGTATTGGAGAAGAAACTGAAAAAAATATTTTTACGAATTCATCAAACGACACACTAGCCAACACCAGTTTTTCATTTTATGATTATAAGGTGTATGTTAAAAGTCCAGAAACATCTATTAATAAATATTTATTAGAATATAACAACCGATTGGATCGCAGTCCTTATCAAAATGACTTACGTTCTGCAACGCGTTCAGAAAACATTGTCTTAAATACAGAGTTAAATAAAAATCAAAATGCTTTAGTTGGGCTAAGTGTGAATTACAGAAATTTAAATGTTATTAATAAAAATTCTACTTTGAAGTCGGAAGAAAATATTGTTTCTAGGATTCGATTTGATGCAAATGCCTTAAATGGATTTTTGAGTAGCAATACATTTTATGAAATAGGAACTGGGCAAGAGCCTGAGCGCGCTTTCACTTATTTAAAAGTACCGGCAGGGCAAGGTGTTTACGTGTTTAGGGATTATAATAATAATGGTATACAAGAGTTAAATGAATTCGAAATTGCAAAATATACTTACGAAGCTGATTACATTCGAGTAAGTACGTTGAGTACAAATTTCGTAAGAACTAAATCGACTTCTATATCCGAAAATATAAACATAGATCCATCTCGAAGATGGTCGAATAAAACTAATGCATTAAAATACTTAAGTGTATTTTCAAATCAGTTAAATTTTAAAATTGATCGCAAAACCATGCGCGATGCAGCGAATAATATTTTCAATCCTTTTGATATTGCAATACAAGACACCTCACTCATTACTATTAATACACAATTTCGTGAAAGTTTTTATTTTAATAGAAGCAATCCGATATTTGGAGCCGACTATACTTATCAAGGCAATAGCAACAAGAACTTGCTGAGCATTGGTTTCGATTCTAGAAAATATAATGAGCATATCATCCGTACTCGTTGGAACATTGCTGGTCAATACTCAATCCTATCTGAATTTAAACAAGGACAAAAAATAGCAAATAACGAAGCGGCAGCAGATCGTAATTATCAAATTAATTACTACAGCTTAAAGCCGGAATTTGCTTATCAATTTTCGAGTAACTATCGTTGGGCTGTGTTCTATAATTTCCAACATCAAGAGAACATATTACTAAGTGCAGAAAAATCTACACAACATAAATTAAGTGCAGAGATGAAATATAATGCTGGCGGTAAGTCTAGTATACAAACACAATTTAATTTCATCTACAACACCTTTACAGGTAAAAGTAATTCAGCAATTGCTTATGAAATGTTAGAAGCACTTCAACCAGGAAATAATTTAACATGGTCGGCAAATTGGCAAAAAAATGTTGGACCAAATTTACAAATCAGTATTCTGTATGATGGAAGAAGTTCGGAGGGGAACAAAGTAATTCATGCAGGAAGCATGCAAGCGAGAGCCTTTTTTTAGAATCGGGTATCGAGTATCGGGTATCGAGCATATATTTTATCTCGATACGCGATACGCGATACTCGCTACTCACTACTTAAGAACTAGAGTAGTACTTCCAATCGAAGCACCATCAGCATATAATGTAATTGTATAAGTACCTGCTTCTATCGACGATGTTTTTGTCCAGAACATAGTATACGTTTGGCCAGATTTATTTTCAAATAAGATATTTGATTTTACAGAGTATTGCATTTCTGATCCGTCTGCAGTGAACTTACTTTCGAATTGATCAGTAATTACTTCTGCTTTACCTGTTGGATTCACTACACGTAAATAAAAATCACGAGCCCCTTGAGAAGCTACTTGATTATCGGCAACATTAAATGTTACTTTTATTTTTTCTAAATTTTTAACACGTTCAGTTAAGGATTCTTTTCCATTAGAACGGTAACGAACTCCTGTTGCATTTATTGAAGTTGCTTTCAACAATGAAGCAACAGCAACTTTGTTTGATAAATTAATATTCTGATTAGTTAAGTCAGATGATTTACGTTGCTCTGTTTCAACTGTTTTTTTCAATCCATTATTTTCAGATGCTAACAATTCATTTTCCTTTTTTAAGGTAATGATTTCGTCCTGATATTTGTGGATGTAATATCTCAATTGATCAATTTCATTTCTTGCACGCTCTAACTCTGCCGCCGACATATTTCCACGACGTAAAGCAGTTTGTAATTGTGCTACTTTCGCTTTTAACTCTTCGTCTTTAGCAAGTAAATTTTCATTTAACGTATCAGCATTTGCAGTAGCTTGTGTTAAATCCACTTCTAATTGATTTAACTGCAATTGTAATTTTTCCTTTTCACCAGATGTTTGCTCAAAACGAGTTTCCGTTTTATCTTTTTGCATCCATAAGAAAATGTTGGTGCCAATAAGAACTACGATTACTGCTAAAAGAATGTAAACTTTCTTCGTATCTTTTTTTGGCTTCGACTCTTGTTCCATGTTCATTTATATTAGTCTTTGTTGTTGTTATTTACTTCATCAACGTAATTTAATCGCAAATCTGATAAGAACTGTTGTAACATTCTTTCTGTTTCTGGACTTAGATTACCTTTTGTTTTATCTCTGAGCATCTCCAACATGTCTATCGACTGCTTTGCTTGCTCTAAGTTACGCTCAATTGTATTGCTCACTGGATTCATCACTTTACCTAAGCCTTGCATCCCTGAGGAGTGGAAAATATACAATAACTGAGCAAATAGTTGTTCTTCCTTGTTCATAATGATTATTATTGCCCAAATATATAAAATTATAATCTTTGCTTTATTTTTAGCATCTAAAATATGGAACTAAACGAACACTTCTGGGAGCAGAAATACCAAGAAAGAAAGACCGGATGGGATATAGGTAGAGCATCTACTCCTATTGTTGCTTATTTGGAACAGCTTGAAAATAAAGACTTAAGCATACTAATTCCTGGGTGTGGAAATGGTTACGAAGCTGAATGGGCGCATAAAAATGGCTTTAAAAATGTGCATGTTTTAGATTTTGCGAGCTCAGCAATCGCTAATTTCAAAAAAAGATACCCTCATTTTGAAGCATCGTGCCTTCATCAAGAAGACTTTTTTAATCACGAAGGGAAGTATGATATCATCATCGAACAAACATTTTTCTGTTCGTTAGATCCTTCTATGCGTAAACAATACGCTGAAAAAATGCAGCAACTGCTTAATCCGAACGGACGATTAGTAGGCTTATTGTTTAATACTGATTTTGAAGATGGGCCACCGTTCGGTGGAGACAAAGACGAATACAAAAAGTATTTCTCTCCGTATTTCTTTTTTAAATATTTCGAAAACTGTTACAACTCTATTAAACCTAGAGCTGGAACAGAATTGTTTATGGTATTAAAAAGGAAAGCTACTTAATCGCTTCTAAAATTTCTGGACCCATTGGTTTTACTGATGAAGCGAAGTATTTTACTAACTGTCCATTTTCATCAATTAAGTATTTATTGAAATTCCATTTGGGCTCTTGACTGTTCCAGCCGTTTTGTTCTTTCGTCCATAACCATTTGTATAAGTCGCAAGCTTGATCACCTACAACATCTACTTTTTCAAATAGCTGAAAAGTTACGCCGTAATTTTTTTGACAAAAACCTGCAATCTCTTTATTCGATCCAGGTTCTTGTCCGCCGAAATTATTTGCAGGGAAACCTAGTATTACAACTTTGTCGCCGTATTTTTTATTCAATTCTTCTAAATCTTTGTATTGAGGCGTGTATCCACATTCAGATGCAGTATTTACTAATAAAACTTTTTTGCCCTTATACTTGCTGAAATCTATGACTTCACCATCAATCGATTTCATTTTGAACTCATGAAAATTCTTTGTGATTGACATATTGTTATCTGTTAAAGGTTTGCTTTTTACTGTGTGTGTACCGAAGCATGCTGAAAGCATACTTAGAAATGGAATTGCTATTAACTTAATCATTGTGCTGAATTTATAATTAATAAACAACCTTATACTTAAATTGTTTTAATGGGTGTTTCCTCTAATAGCATCGAGATATTCTTCTTGCTTCTTTCTTGCTGTTTTAACGTTCTCTTATTTAGCCGCTCCTTTTTCCGTTGTAGTCTGTTTTCTTTTAGCTCCTTTGTAAAATTTTTAAAGTCTGAATATCTTCCCGCTTGAGTCTTTAGCTCTCTTTCCATCTTAAGGTCCAAGCCTACACTTGTCTTTATTCCTTGTAATAGACCATTCCAAATGAAACCAAAAAAGCTGCGATCCTTTTCTCTTTTTATTACAAATTTCGGACGAACAAATTGACCATTGGCACGTGGATTCTCTTTAGCAAGCACCATATTATTGGCTAGCAAGGTTAGTAAACCATGTTTCTGCAGTTTTTTCTCTTCTTTGTTATACTCTAATATTTTTACACGAAGATTATTATACAACATACTTACATTGCAATTCATTTTCTCTTTGTCGCCATTTACAATAAAATGAAAAGAGCGCAGATTACAATTACTTACTTCAAGATGTGCTAGTTTAGAAATTATCGGATTAATCTCTTGCAAATTAAAGTTGTTAATATTCCCTTTTAAATAAAATGGTTTTAAAAAATGTGTGTAATCTAAAATGAATTCGAAATTTGCAATTCCAGATTTATTAAACTTTGAAGAAATTTTAATATTCGCAAATTGATTTTTTGCAAGATAGCTGGAATCATTACTTAAATTTTTAATAGTACCGTTTAACTCAGTGAAATTGATTTCCCATTTCAATTTAGTCTTTCGATCAATTTCCGAATATACAATCTTCGAGTTTTTTAAATTAACCTGGTCGAAGTGAAAAGGAATTCGAATGTCGTATACCAACTCCGTTGGGAATCTTACTTTTTTGTTTTTATCTCTATCGATTAATTTATTTAATAAAAACCTAGAATCAAGTTTGTTGATTTCTATCGTCGATCCATACAGTTTTTGTTCAAAAAACAACTTTTTAAAATTCACGTGAGTAAGGTTCGCTTCCTTTATATATAAGTCAATACGAGTTTTTTGAAAACCTTGTGTGTCTTTAAATGCTTCATCAGAATATTTTGGAATAACTTTAAAGTTATAAACTTGAATAGACGAGGTTGCTGTGCTCGCAACAGCTTCTTCAAATTGCATTGTATTCACACTGTCTTTGAAATGATGGTGGAAATTTTTTATAGATACTTTTATGTCATCCGAATAAAATGGTCGAGTAGAATCGTGTTGCGCAAGTGAATCAATAAACAAATTTCTGACTTTGAAATATGATAAAAATATTTTTTTGCGTTTAGTCTTGCCTAAGCTATCAGCAACAAATTCAAATTTTATGTTTTTTAAATTAATCTGCTCCACCTTTAAAAAATGAAGTTGCGATTTAATTAAGTCGTATGGATTACGGAAAATTGAAGTATCGTTAATTGATTTTTTATAGGACAAATCGTTTACTACAATAACATTCGGATTGTTCACAGAAATTTCGTCAATGTTTAATTCCTTATGTTGATATAATTCGAACAAATCTATGCCATGTAATTTTGCACGATCAATATGAAGACTGAATAAGTAGGCTGGTTGTTCTTTCCTGCGTTTTAACTGATGATATACCTCGAGATCGGGAGTAAGTTTAATATTATTAAGACTGAAATTTCCAAGGAATACATTAAAGCCGATATTATCGAAGTCGATTCGGTAAAGCTTATTGGTGGATTGATAAAAAGACTCCTTTATTGCCTTCTTAGCAATGGGTTCCCAATACGCCAATGCGAGGTAAATACTGCCGATAATCAGCAATCCTACACCCACAAATATTAACCCTATTGATTTCCAAAACCTTAGTTTCTTCAGCTTCGACATGTTGCTAATTTAATAAATACATCTTGTAATGATAATAATGCTGACAAATTTTCAGAATTTTTCTAATTTTGCAGACTAGTACATTTTATGTTAGACCAAATTTCACAAAAATATCACGATGAAAGTCGTCAGGGTGAGGCACTTATGTTAGAAAGTGTGGATCAAGCCCCTGATGCACGAAAGCTGTTTATTGAGAGCTATGGCTGTCAGATGAATTTTGCTGATTCAGAAGTGGTAGCATCAATTATGTTGGAAGGTGGCTTCGTAACTACTACCGATTTTAATGAAGCCGATGTGATTTTCATTAACACCTGTTCTATTCGCGAAAACGCCGAAATGCGTGTTCGTAAGCGCTTAACCGACTTCAAATCGGCTAAAAAGAATAAACCAGGGATGATTGTGGGTGTTTTAGGCTGTATGGCCGAACGACTAAAATCAAAATTCATTGAAGAAGAAAAATTAGTAGATCTTGTAGTAGGCCCAGATGCTTACCGCGATTTGCCTAATCTGATCCAATCTGCTGATGACGGGACCAAAGCAGTAAACGTATTATTGTCACGCGAAGAAACTTACGCGGATATTAGTCCGATTCGCTTAAACAGCAACGGCGTTAGTGCATTTGTATCCATTACTCGAGGTTGCGATAATATGTGTTCATTCTGCGTGGTACCTTTTACCCGTGGTAGAGAACGTAGCAGAGATGCACATTCTATTGTTGCCGAAGCAAGTGATTTGTTTGATAAAGGATTTAGAGAGGTAGTTCTACTTGGACAGAATGTAGATTCTTACCATTGGAAAAATGAAGCAGAAACCGAGCATGTTAACTTCGCACAACTATTAGGTTTGGTTGCCGACATTAATCCTATGTTACGTGTTCGCTTTTCTACATCACACCCAAAAGATTTAACCGATGAGGTTTTACATACGATGGCGAGCAAAGAAAATATTTGCAAAAATATTCATCTGCCTGTTCAATCTGGAAACTCAAGAATTTTAGAATTGATGAACAGAACATATACACGTGAGTGGTATGTAAATAGAATTGAAGCCATCCGAAACATTATGCCAGATTGTGCAATATCTACAGATATTATTGCAGGGTTTTGTACAGAAACAGAAGAGGACCATCAAGAAACAATTAGCTTGATGAAATTCGTAAAGTTCGAATATGCTTACATGTTCACTTATTCTGAACGCCCCGGAACACCAGCAGCAAAAAAGCTTTCAGATGATGTGCCTGAAGAATTAAAGAGTAAACGATTAGCAGAAATTGTTCAACTACAACGCGAACATGCTTTCGAAAGAATGAATGCACAAATCGGGAAAACCAATAAGGTTTTAATAGATGGATTCTCCAAAAAATCACAAAATGATTTTGCCGGCAGAACCGATCAAAATTTAGTAGTCGTATTCCCAGTAGATGCAAGATTTAAAAAAGGCGATTACGTAGATGTGCATATTGAAAAATGTACTTCTGCAACTTTGCTTGGAAAAATTATTAATTAGAAAATGGATTTACAAGAAATAAAAAATAGGTTTTCCATAATCGGAAATTCACCACTACTTAACAGAGCAATTGATATTGCACGACAGGTAGCACCTACCGATATCTCTGTATTAATTACTGGAGAGAGTGGTAGTGGTAAGGAAGTGTTTTCACAAATCATACATCAATTAAGTGCAAGAAAGCACGGACCATTTATTGCCGTAAATTGTGGGGCTATACCCGAAGGAACAATCGATTCGGAATTATTCGGACACGAGAAAGGTTCATTTACTGGAGCACATGAAGCACGTAAGGGATATTTCGAAGTTGTAAACGGTGGAACAATTTTTTTAGATGAAGTAGCTGAATTACCAGTAGGAACTCAAGCTCGATTATTAAGAGTTTTAGAATCTGGAGAATATCTTCGTGTTGGTTCTTCGAAAGTTCAAAAAACAAATGTTCGAATTATTGCGGCTACTAATGTGAATGTTTATGATGCGGTTCAAAAAGGAAAATTCAGAGAGGACCTTTACTATAGATTAAATACGGTTCCATTAAAAGTGCCATCGTTAAGAGAACGCAAGGAAGATATTTATTTGATTTTTAGAAAATTCATTTCAGACTTTTCAGTAAAATATAGAAGTCCGATTGTACAACTAAACGACGAGGCACGTGCGCTTTTAGAAAACTACAAATGGCCGGGTAATGTTCGTCAGTTAAGAAATTTAGGGGAACAAATTGCAGTACTAGAAAACGATAAAAAAGAAATTGATGCACCTTCACTATTAAAATATTTGCCTTACGAACAAGCGGTTTCTGATTTACCAGCTCGCTTAGGATCGAATGGTGAGAATGATTTTACAGAACGTGATTTACTCTATAAAGTCTTATTCGATATGAAGAAAGATTTGATGGATTTAAAAAAGGTAGTGGTTGATTTATTACAGAATTCTGAAAACACAAACGAGTACTTAGCAAGTAATACAGGCATCATCAATAAATTATATCAAGATGTTCATGCGGTTGATGAGGCGGGAAATACTTTGCAAATCCCACTGAATGTTAGCACTCCGAATTACCCTACACAGAACTACAATCCTAATGGAAATTATAATTTTGATCATCCCGTTGTAGAAGAAGTGGAGGAAACATTATCTTTAGAGGAAAAAGAAATAGACTTTATTCGTAAAGCGTTAAAGAAACATAAAGGGAAAAGAAAATATGCAGCACAAGAGTTAGGTATATCAGAAAGAACCCTTTATCGAAAAATTAAAGAATACGATTTGAATTTATAAGCATGAACGCATTACGTTATATATTTATACTACTGATTGGATTAAGCTTAAGTGCGTGTAAGATTTACTCGTTCAGTGGCGCTTCCATTTCTCCTGATACAAAAACCATCAACGTTGGGTATATAGAAAACAATGCTGCTCTAGTAAATCCAACATTAAGTCAAACGTTAACCGAATCTTTAAAAGACAGGATTGTTTCTCAAACTGGCTTATCACTAGTAAGAACAACGGCTGATATAGAATTTGAAGGAAACATAGTAGACTATAGCGTGAAGCCAATTGCCATTCAGGGAAATGAGTACGCATCACAAAACAGATTAACCATTACGGTTAAAATTAAGTTTACGAATAACAAAGACGAAAGCAAGAATTTCGAACAAGCATTTACACGTTACTCAGATTTCCCAGGAACTTCTAACTTAGCAAACGTAGAAGCGGAGTTAATAAAAACTATCAACACCCAATTAATCGATGATATTTTTAATAAAGCATTTGTAAATTGGTAATATGAAGGCCGAAGAATTAAAAAGATATATAGCGAATCCTGGTATTTTAGGATCAGCTGAACTTGCCAACATCGAACAGATGATTGAGGTATATCCCTTTTGTCAAACCTTTCAAACCTTAAAAGCAAAAGCAATACACAATTTACAGATTGAGAATGCAGACTTAAGCCTTAAAAAGGCAGCGCTGTATGCTAGTAATCGAAAATCGTTATATCATACTATTTATAAAGTTCCAGCTGAACTAGTTCGAATTATCGAATCGTCGAATAGTCAAAATGTCGAAGGGTCGAATCATCAAAATGTCAAAGAGTCGAAGGGTCAAAACGTCGAAACGTCGAATCATCAAAATATCGAAGGGTCGAATAGTCAAAATGTCGATATAGCGCAAGAATTAGAAGTAAATCAACTTGTCGAAGATTCGACAGTTCTACAATTCGATGATTCGACAATTCTACAATTCGATTTTAATACTTGGTTGCTAAAAACCAGCCCACAACAGGCTAATCCAACTGGCAGGAAGCCAATTATACGTTTAGATACTTCTGAAGAGATAAAACCATTAATTGCGGATGCCATTGGAGAGTTAATATTAGGTAATGTATTTAACGAGGGGTATTTAATAAAAGCGGATGAAAAAATGAATTCTGATGCAGGAAATAGATTAAATAGCCCATTAATAGAAGATTTTATCAATTCAGGGCATCCGAAAATGATTAAAATCAAAAAAGAAGAGCTCCCAAACTCACAAGAAAATAAAGCAAAGAGCAGTGCTGACGATTCGGATGTTCCGGTAAGTGAGACATTAGCTCAAATTTTTGCAAAACAGAAGCTTTTTGGCAAGGCAATCGCAGCTTACGAAAAATTAAGTTTGAAATATCCCGAAAAAAAGCCTTACTTTGCAAGCCTTATTGAAGAAATTAAGAAAGAAATAAATTAAATACGATGACTAGTTTTTTAATCATTTTAGCGCTTATTATTTGCGTATTATTAGTGTTGGTAGTATTGGTTCAGAACCCAAAAGGTGGAGGTTTAGCTTCTGGCTTTGCTTCTTCGAACCAAATCATGGGTGTAAAAAAGACCACTGATTTTTTAGAAAAAGCTACTTGGACCCTTGCAATTGCTTTATTAGTAATTTGCTTGGCTGTAAATATGTTCAAACCATCTCCTGAAGAAGCAGCTGTACAAGAGTCGGCTATTCAAGAGCAAATCGATAACTCGAGCACTGCTACGCCTCCGGCTGCAGCACCTGCTCAAAGTCCTGCAGCAGCTCCAGCAGCTGATACGACTAAGTAATCGACATAAACCGAAAATACTCCTCGGGCTTTACATTACGTAAAGCCCGATTTTTTTTGTCAGCCCATGTCATTGAAAAGTGTATTGTTACTGACAAAAATGCAAGAATAAGTGAATTAACGCCTTTGGCACAAGATGTGATAATTGGCAGGTACAAACAATAAAAAATTAAACATACATAATTATGGCATTGAATATTAAACCTATTGCAGACCGTGTGGTTATTCAACCTGCACCTGCTGAAGAGAAAACTGCTTCGGGATTATACATTCCTGATACTGCAAAAGAGAAGCCTCAAAGAGGAACAGTGGTAGCTATTGGCGATGGTAAAAAAGACGAGCCTATAACTGTAAAAGTTGGCGACGAAGTTTTGTACGGTAAATATGCTGGTACAGAAATTACTTATGATGGTTCTGAGTATTTAATTATGCGTGAGTCGGATATCTACGCGATTCTTTAATCAATCAAACACAACAATCTTTTAAAAAAATAAAAAGAATATGGCAAAGCAAGTAAAGTATAATGTTGAAGCACGCGAAGCATTAAAGCGCGGTGTTGATGCATTAGCGAATGCAGTGAAAGTAACATTAGGACCAAAAGGTCGTAATGTAATTATCGATAAAAAATTCGGAGCACCACAAGTAACTAAAGATGGTGTGTCGGTAGCGAGAGAAGTAGAATTAAAAGATCCTATTGAAAACATGGGAGCGCAAATGGTAAAAGAAGTAGCGTCTAAAACAGCAGATATTGCTGGTGATGGTACTACTACAGCTACTGTATTAGCGCAAGCAATTGTAACAGCTGGTATTAAAAACGTAGCTGCTGGTGCAAACCCAATGGATTTAAAACGCGGTATCGACAAAGCCGTTACTGCAGTAGTGGATAGCTTAAAGAGCCAATCAACTTCAGTAGGTAACGATAACAATAAAATTAAACAAGTAGCAAGTATCTCTGCAAACAACGACGAAGTAATCGGTACGTTAATCGCAGATGCTATGGCGAAAGTTGGTAAAGATGGTGTTATTACTGTTGAAGAAGCAAAAGGTACAGAAACTGAAGTAAAAACAGTAGAAGGTATGCAATTCGATAGAGGTTACTTATCTCCATACTTCGTTACGAATGCTGATAAAATGGAAGTGGAATTAGACAATCCTTTCATCTTGATTTACGATAAGAAAATCAGCAGCATGAAAGAATTATTACCAGTATTAGAAAAACAAGTTCAAACTGGTCGTCCATTGTTAATCATTTCTGAAGATTTAGATGGTGAAGCATTAGCAACATTGGTAGTGAACAAAATTCGTGGTTCATTAAAAGTAGCTGCTGTTAAAGCTCCAGGTTTTGGTGACAGAAGAAAAGCAATGTTAGAAGACATCGCTATCTTAACTGGTGGTACTGTGATCTCTGAAGAAAGAGGTTACAAATTAGAAAATGCTGAGTTAACTTACTTAGGTCAAGCAGAACGTGTAATTATCGACAAAGACAATACAACCATCATCAATGGTGCTGGTAAATCAGAAGAAATTGCTGCTCGTGTTGGTCAAATTAAAGCACAGATGGAACAAACTACATCTGACTATGATAAAGAAAAATTACAAGAGCGTTTAGCGAAATTAGCAGGTGGTGTTGCGGTATTATATATCGGTGCAGCAACTGAAGTAGAAATGAAAGAAAAGAAAGACCGTGTGGATGATGCATTACATGCAACACGTGCAGCGGTTGAAGAAGGTATAGTAGCTGGTGGTGGTGTAGCCTTTATTCGTGCTATTGCAGCATTAGAAGGTTTGAAAGGTGCAAACGAAGATGAGACTACAGGTATCCAAATTATTAAAAGAGCAATCGAAGAACCATTACGTCAGATCTGCCAAAACGCAGGTATCGAAGGATCAATCGTAGTTCAAAAAGTTAAAGAAGGAACTGCAGATTACGGTTACAACGCACGTACTGATGTTTACGAAAATATGATCGCAGCAGGTGTTATTGACCCTACGAAAGTATCTCGTGTAGCATTAGAAAATGCAGCATCAATTGCAGCGATGTTGTTAACTACCGAGTGTGTATTAGCAGACGATCCAGAAGATGCTCCAGCAGGTGGCGGTATGCCTCCAATGGGCGGCGGTATGGGTGGTATGATGTAAGACTTAGTAATTAAGTAGTGAGATATTAGTCCCGATAGCTATCGGGATGAGAAAGTTAATCCAGTGCTAATTGTCTTTAATCATAAAAAAAGCCTCGAAGTAATTCGGGGCTTTTTGTTTTTAAAATCAAATTTACCTGCATATATGCAGGATGAAATAAAAACCTGCATATATGCAGGTAATTGGTGGCATGACTTAAGTGGTGCCACCAATTATAAATAATCAACAAGATTTTTGTAAATTAGCTTTACTAAACTATTCCATATGAATCGATTACTCCTATTTATTAGTTTACTATGGTTCGGCGTTTACCAAGTTGCAAATGCTCAAACCGGTTGTCCTAGTCCTTTGCCAACAGGATACATTAAAGGACCAGATAGCAATCGTACCGATGCCGATCAAACTTTTCGGTCGTTAGAAGTTAACCCGCTAAATGCAAATGTGGCTTATGTAGGTTCAGAAGGAAATGGAATATTTAAAACAAGTGATGGAGGATTAACTTGGCAGTGGTTACGTAATGGGATAAAATTCAATGTAGATCGTTACCCTGAAATTTGGGACATCGCCATATCTGAACGAGATACTAATTTTGTGTACATGGCAGCTACAGATGCACCTGGCCCCACTCAAGGGTTTTACCCAAGTGCAATGGCTGGTATGTATAGAAGTGTGAACCACGGTAATTTCTGGCGTCAATCGAATTGTGGTATCGATAATGCAAAAACTGGTTTAGTTTGGATTTCTGGTAGTACTAAAGATACGATATTCTGTACGGTAGAAGGTGGACATCCGTCGTTTACAAATCCACCGCAAGATTATTATAAAGGTGGAATTTATTACTCTACCGATTCTGCAGAACATTGGACAAAATCACAAACCCCTGTAGAAGCTGATAGCATGGGATATATGCGATTGTTCTCTCATCCTCGTTTTATGCTCACCGCAATTTTGAGTAAAGTTGGAACAAAATCAGAAGGTTTTATTAAAAGCACAGACCATGGAAAAACTTGGCAGTTTTTAGCTAGCCCTTTAAAAGGAATGAT
>CAJBVG010000102.1 GCA_903958995.1 uncultured bacterium
AAAGAATGCAAGAAAATTCCAACAAGCCTTAACAAAACGCAAAATCATGCATTAGTATGCTCGTGTGCTCATATCAAATTAAGCCCCGTATTGTGAAAGCAATTACGGGGCTTTTTATTTCTATTTTTTCGATAATTCGATAATTCGCCACTTCGATAATTCGATTTTTTCTTATATTTGAAAAATTAATAAGCAAATGAAGCAAGGAATCATACTCGGAAACCCGAAATTTGATATCACCATCAAACGTCTTTGCCATCAATTAATAGAAAGCCACAACGATTTTTCTGATTCTGTACTCATTGGTTTACAACCACGTGGAATCTATTTAGCAAAAAGAATTCAAGAACAACTGCAAGCATTCTTGCCTAAAAAGGATATAAAACTAGGGAACTTAGATGTTACTTTTTTTAGAGATGACTTTCGCACTAGTGAGAAGTTACTATTAGCAAATTCTACTAGCATCGATTTTATTATCGAAAACAAAAAAGTGATTCTTATCGATGATGTATTATATACCGGCAGGACTATTCGCGCTGGCTTAGATGCTATGTTAGCATTTGGCAGACCATCTAAAGTAGAATTATTAGTATTAATTGACAGACGTTACACACGACACTTACCTATAGAGCCTGATTACATTGGCTTACAAGTAGATTCTATTTCATCAGAAAAAGTAATAGTGAAATGGAAAGAAACTGAAGGTAAAGATGAAGTCGTTTTAGTAAAAGATATAATCGAAAAAAAATAAAGCAATGCAAAAACTAAGTGTACGCCACTTGTTAGGAATAAAAGGGCTCAAAGAAAATGATGTTCAATTAATACTCGAAACCGCCGATCATTTTAAAAACATTATTAACCGCCCCATTAAAAAAGTTCCTTCTCTACGTGACACTACTATTGCCAATATTTTTTTCGAAAACTCTACTCGCACCAAACTATCCTTTGAACTTGCACAAAAAAGATTATCTGCTGATGTAGTAAACTTTGCAGCTTCATCATCATCAGTTAGTAAAGGTGAAACCCTAATCGATACTGTAAATAATATTCTTGCGATGAAGGTTGATATGGTAGTGATGCGTCACCCCTATCCAGGAGCTGCTGTGTTCCTTTCAAAACATATTAAAGCTAATATCATAAACGCTGGCGATGGAGCTCATGAGCACCCTACACAAGCCTTACTTGATGCGTACTCAATTAGAGAAAAACATGGTGATTTAGCGGGCAAGAAAATAGTCATCGTAGGCGACATCATGCACTCACGCGTTGCCCTATCCAATATCTTATGCTTACAATTATTAGGTGCACAGGTTAAAGTTTGTGGCCCGAGCACACTCATTCCTAAATACATTAGAAGTCTTGGTGTAGAAGTTGAATACGATTTACGCAAAGCACTAGAATGGTGCGATGTAGCAAATATGCTTCGTATACAATTGGAACGACAAGACATAAAATATTTTCCTTCACTTAGAGAGTATGCGATGCTATACGGTTTAGATAAGCAACTACTCAACTCGCTAAGCAAAGAAATCACTATCATGCACCCTGGACCAATTAATAGAGGGGTAGAGATTACAAGTGATGTAGCCGATTCTAAACAGTCTATCATACTCGACCAAGTAGAAAATGGTGTAGCGGTTCGTATGGCTGTATTATACCTTTTAGCTGGCGGTCAAAATCCTGCGTAATAATTCTTTTTTTTACTATTTGAGTGTCGTTATAATGAGTTTGAACTCTTATATTGCATCTTTTATTTTTAAAAATGAACAAAAGAATTATTGTACTCTTAATGCTATGTTTTGGCATTAGTAAATTATACGCTCAACAAAGCAATGCTGTTTCTGAAATTCGTGGTTTTGTTTACGATAAAAAAACTGGCGAACCTATCATATTTACCAACGTGTTTTTCGAAGGAACTACTATTGGGGTTGCAACCGATGTTAATGGATTTTATTCATTAACTAAAATCAAACCTGGTGTATACAAATTAGTTAGTACAGGTATTGGATATGATACCGTAAAAATGACTGTGAGATTAGCACCTAACCAAAAAGCTACTCAAAATTTATACTTATCAGAGCGAGCAGTAAATATGCGCGACATTGATATTACTGCTGATAAAACAGAAGCAAAAACAGAAACAAAAGTTTCTGCAGTAAAAGTTACTCCTAAACAAATTACACAAATTCCATCTGTTGGTGGAGAACCCGATTTAGCTCAATACCTACAAGTATTACCTGGTGTAATATTCACCGGAGATCAAGGTGGACAATTATATATTCGTGGTGGATCCCCTATTCAAAACAAAGTATTATTGGATGGTATGGTAATTTATAATCCGTTTCACTCTATAGGTTTATATTCTGTTTTCGAAACGGACATTATTCGTAATGCAGAAGTATATACTGGAGGTTTTGGTGCCGAATTTGGAGGAAGAATTTCGGCAGTTATGGATGTTACCACTCGCGATGGAAATAAAAAAAGATTAAGTGGTAAAGTGGCAAGTAATCCATTTACTTCAAAATTATTACTTGAAGGTCCATTGAAAAAATATAAAGAAGGCGAAGGAACTGCTTCATTTATTTTATCTGGAAGAACTTCGTATTTAGAAAAAACATCAAAAAGTATTTATAGTTATGTAGATACTGCTGGCTTACCCTATAACTTCAGCGACTTTTATGGAAAAGTTTCGTTGAATGGAGTGAATGGAAGTAAACTCAACTTGTTTGGTTTTAATTTTACCGACCAAGTGAAATACTCTGCTCCTGCTGCATTAAATTGGAACAGTGCTGGTGCTGGTGGCTCATTTGTATTAGTGCCTGATGAATCGTCTGTATTAATCGATGGAGCATTTGCGTATTCAAATTATAAAATTGAACAACCTCAATTAATTTCTACTCCACGTTATAGTGAGATAAGCGGATTTAATGCTGCATTAAACTTTACCTATTTCTATGGTAAAGATGAATTGAAGTATGGATTGGATATGTTAGGTTTTAAAACAGATTTCAAATTCACTAATGCATCAGGAGTTATAGTACAACAAAAACAATTTACTTCTGAAATTGCAACTTACTTCAAGTATAAATATTTACGTAATCGATTAATTCTTGAACCTAGTATCCGTTTTCATTATTATGCTTCGCTCAATGAATTATCTATTGAACCACGTATGGCGACTAAATATGTGATTACGGAGAATATAAGATTTAAAGGTGCTGCAGGACTCTATTCGCAAAATTTATTAAGTGCAACATCAGATAATGATGTGGTAAATTTATTTTATGGTTTTTTATCAGGACCAGAAAACCTTCCCGAAACATTTAGAGGGAAAACTGTTAATACTTCTTTACAAAAAGCACGACATTTAGTTGGTGGATTCGAAATTGATTTATTTAAATTCTTTACAGTAAATATTGAAGCGTACATCAAACAATTCAATCAACTAACCAATATCAATAGAGATAAAATATATCCGAATAATACACAATACCAAGATAAACCTGCTTACCAAAGAGAAGATTATATAGTAGAAGATGGTTCTGCAAAAGGGATTGATTTTACTATGAAATATGACCACAATGGATTATATGTTTGGACCACCTATTCATTAGGCTATGTTAGTCGCAGAGACGAAGTTAGAACATACAACCCTCACTATGATCGTAGACATAACGTAAACATTGTTACTTCATATACATTCGGTAAAGAGAAAACTTGGGAAATTGATGCACGTTGGAATTTAGGTTCTGGTTTCCCTTTCACACAAACACAAGGGTTCTACGAGAAAATTAAATTCAGCAATTTATTTGATGATTATACAAAAAACTCTGGGCAACTTGGAGTAATATATGGTACACTAAACAATGGTAGATTACCATGGTATCATCGATTAGACATCAACATTAAAAAGCAATGGAAGCTTGGAGAATTCTCTAGATTAGAAATGAACTTAGGAGCAACAAATATCTATAATAGAGATAACTTATTTTACTTTGATCGTTTAAGTAATTCAAGAAGATATCAATTACCTTTCTTACCAAGTTTAGGAGCGAATCTTACTTTTTAGATATTGGATAAGAGACAAAGGACACTGGACTATAGAAGTGTAGAACTATAGAAATGCGGAAATATGGAAACAATTTAAAATTTAAAATTTACAACTTAAAATTAGAAGCGGAGTCTGTAAATCATTCCATCTTTTCGATCGAAACGAATAATACCATATTCGGTACTGAAGAATATACGATAAATTAAATCGCTACGTGTATTCGTAGTATCTGCTAATTTAATTTCGTAAACATTATTGAACTGGCTAGGTAATCGGAAGAATAAAGAATCGTGAAATTGAACTCTTGTGGTATCGTTCAAATTAAAATCATATCCCATCCATTTTATACGTTCAGAAACTCCATCGATGTCGTTACTTTTCTTAATGGAGATTTGAAATCTGATAGAAGTATCAGTATTTGCAATAACTGTAGCTTTACCATAAGCAGGATAATAACTATCGCAATTAGATTCTTCTAATTCGTCGGGTGGTAAGTTGCCGATGAAACGATCAGATACGTGTAAGTAAATTATTGAATCTGTATTGCCTACATCATAAGTAATGTTTTGTCCACTCAAATAATGTAACAGCTTTAATTGCTCATCAGTAAAACTATCATACGTATTTGTAGACGTACAACAAGCTCCAAAGAAAATGGCAATTAGACCGATACCGAGTTTTTTAAACATTTGAATTTCAGTGTGTATTACAAATTTAAGTAATATTTGATCGATTTAACAAATTATATTCGGATAAATTATATCGATAGATGTAAAGCAACATAAAGTTACCTGCCAAAGCACCAAAGGTATGCCATAAGAAATGTGTACCCATTTGTAATAAACCCCATTGATCAGCTATTCTAAAAAACAACGCTATTATGAATGAAAAGAGTGCTAATGCTACATAAAGCCAATGTTTAAACTTCGACTTCATCAATAGTAAAACCGTTGGAATTATTACACCTAAGCCTATAATACCATAATTTACGTTCGCTCTTAGATTACCGTTCTGTTCGTGTATAAATTCCCATGAAAGACGGTCGCAGATGAAAATAAGTAGAAAAAAGCCGATTGCATATATCCATGAATTCATCACTTTAAACATGAAATATATGGCTGTCATCATGCATAAAATCATAATCGGTAACCAATCCATAAATAAGAATATGCTCGAATATCGAAAAGCATGGTAAATAAAACCTCCTATTCCACCTATCGATAATAATATTAACGATGAGGTTAAATAGGGAAATTTCATAAAACTCCCTTTTAATCGACCATACCAGTAAACCGACATGATTAAAAAAAATACGGTAGATAAAGTATTATAGGGCTCTACGATGCTTGCATTTACATTAGTTTCAGTGTAAATGGGACCACCATCGGGCAAAAGTTGCAATAAAATCATCCCCTAAAATATAAAATTCTTGTACATTTCAATATTAATCGTATATTTGCGATATACATTATGGCACTAAACAAAAAAGACTTATTTGATGACATTGATATTCAACTTGCTGACATGGCAAAATGTTTATCACATCCCGCTCGTATTAAAATTTTAAAAATTTTAGCGGAGAAAGACACTTGCATTTGTGGCGAAATTGTAGAAATACTACCTCTAGCCCAAGCAACAGTTTCACAACACTTAACCGAATTAAAAAAAGCGGGTTTAGTGAAAGGAAGCATAGATGGAGCAAAGTCGTGCTATTGTATTGACTGGGATAACTTCAAAAAATTTGAAGGGTTTATTGGAACATTTGTGAATCATATCAATGATAATCCGAGTAGTTGCTGTTAGCTGGTGACAGTGACTGGTAACTGGTAAAATTTAGAATTTAGAACTTAGAATTTAGAACTTTTTAAAGATGAAAACAGAATTAGAATTAAAAAACATCGTACAATTAAAATATGCTGAGATAGCAAATCAATCGAAAGATGAAAATGCATCATCATGTTGTGGAGCTGGTGGATGTTCTACTAAAGTGTATAACATCATGACAGATGATTACACAAAGGTTGAAGGGTACAATGCAGATGCAGATCTTGGATTAGGCTGTGGCTTACCAACAGAATTTGCACAAATAAAAGAAGGTGATATTGTAATCGATTTAGGCTCGGGTGCTGGTAACGATTGCTTTGTAGCGCGACAAGCAGTTGGCGAAACTGGTAAAGTTATTGGTATTGATTTTACCGATGCTATGATTATGAAAGCAAGAGAGAATGCAATGAAATTACAATTCTCTAATGTTGAATTTATCAAAGCAGATATTGATGATATGCCATTAAAAGATAATTATGCTGATGTAGTGGTTAGTAATTGTGTGCTGAATTTAGTGCCAAATAAAAACAAAGTACTTGCCGAAATTTATCGTGTATTAAAACAAGGCGGACATTTTAGTATATCAGATGTTGTGCTTGTTGGTAATTTGCCTGAAGAAATTAGAGGTGCAGCAGAAATGTATGCAGGTTGTGTATCTGGAGCAATTCAAAAATCAGATTACCTTTCTATTATTGAGAAATCAGGATTTAAAAACATTAGCATTCAAAAGGAAAAAGTAATTACCCTTCCCGAAGATATCTTATCGAAATATTTAAACGAAGAACAAATCACAGTTTACCAAAATTCTAATATTGGAATTTATAGTATAACTGTTTATGCTGAGAAATTTTAATATTTTAATACAGTAACACGGAATGTTCCTGAAGCTGGATTAACTGAGTTAGCTGAGTAATTATTAAATCGAACAGTTACCGTATTAGCTGCAGAAACCCATGCTGTATAACATGTATTTGCATTAGCTGCTGGTGGATTTACAATCGCAAAATCAGTTGTAGCAGCTCCAGTTACTGATATTGTTAAATCAGCAGAAATATTGGTAGATGTATTTCCAAAATCCAATGTAGCTGATCCGATAAGTGTCTTTGCAAGAGTGTATCTTACAGTACTTGAAGTTACGAAATAATTAGTGCCATCAAATTCAACAGCACCAGCTTCTGGCGTGGTTAAATTAGTGCCTGAGGTAAATTTTAATGGAGCAGAACTTGCAGTAGCAGTACCTGCTTTTAAATGTATCAAAGCAGAAGGTTGTGCAATACCAACACCAAAATTTCCTCTTCTTACAAATGTGTATGTACCAGCATGGTTGGTAACGAAGGTTGGATTCCCAGGATCTCCGAATTGCCATTCTGGTGCAGCAGCAGTAAAGGTACTACCTACTCTACCTTCCATTCTAATATTACTTTGTGAAATATTCGTTTTGAAAATAAAATCTACTAATGTGACTGTAGGGTCAGTTGTTTCGAATATCGCTCCATTCTCTGCATTTCTATTTCTTAATCGCAAAATACTGGGACCATAAGTATCTCCATCCTGACGCATCACCAATTCTTTTGTAGCGCGCAATGTTCCTGTTGTTGCAGAACCGATTTTTAAATCGCCGGAAGAATTCTCTAATCTTAGTCGCTCTGTACCCCCTGTTTTTAATACTAAATCTACAGCGTCTGTTGTACCTACAAAATTATTAGTTGCACTCGTACCTGTATTCCCTTGTAAATCCCAACCCCCTTGAGTTCCGTTCGATAAACGTGACCAAGCTGTGCCTGTCCAAAAATAGTACCCTGGTGTAACATTGTTAGGTGCAGAACCAGCAGTCGCTGTATTATAAACAAGTAATGAAGTTGTTGGAGTTGTAATTGGACCAGCTGCATTCGTAGCTGTTAATGCAACTCGTGGAATTAATAATCCTTTGTTAGAAAAATCCACATCCAATCCTGCGGTTGCATCTGGAGCTGATCCAGAAGAATTTATACCCACATTTTGAGCATTTGCAGATTGACATAAAGAAACAACTAGGACTATTAATATAGCCCATTTATTTGGGGAACGAAACATGAGAGGTAATTATTAAATTATTTTACGAAAATACTAAGAATAAAGTATAACTCAGCGATTTACTTGATTAATTTAGAAGCAAATGCTTTTTTGAACTTTTCAACTTTAGGTGCAATAACAAATTGACAATAAGGTGCATCTCCATTTTCATTGAAATAATTCTGATGATAATCTTCTGCTACATAAAATGTACCTGAAGGAGAAATTTCGGTCACTACAGGCTTGCCAAATGCATTTTCGTCGTTCAGTTTCTTCTTGTAGAATTCAGCTTCTTCTTGTTGTTCTTTAGAGTGAAAAAACACAGCAGAACGATATTGAGTACCGGTATCCGCACCTTGTTTATTTAATGTAGTTGGATCGTGGCTACCCCAGAAAGCTTCTAAAAGTTCTTTATAAGTGATTACTTTAGGATCAAAAATGATATTACAAACTTCTGCATGACCTGTTATTCCTGAGCATACTTCTTTATAGGTGGGATTTTTAACTTGCCCGCCCATGTATCCTGAAGTAACCGATTGTACGCCTTTCAACTCTTGAAAAACAGCCTCTACACACCAAAAACATCCAGCTCCAAAGGTTGCTGTTTCATAATTTCCTGTTGCTTCTTTGTCCATCATATTGGTGTTTTTTGAATTTGTATTGCTACAAGCAGTCGTTAAAATGATTAATGCTGCTAATAATATAGGTATCTTATGTTTCATACTTATCCACTTTATAACGATTATAGGATGGTTTTGTTTAAGTAAATATATTTATATTTAATTGAGATATTACATAGTAACCTGACAATGAATGTTTTATTGTGTATACTATATATTATATGTATACTGATTAGCATATTCAGTTTGTTTATTCAACGAAAGGGCTTATTTTTGCCCTCTTTTCAAACTGTATTTAATTAACCGAAACAAACGATTAAACCATATGGAGTTTTTACAAAACAACCTTATTTATTTTATCCCTGCATTAGGACTTATTGGTCTTATAGTGATGGCTATTAAACGCTCATGGGTAGTAAAGCAAGACGCAGGTGATGCGAAAATGACTGAATTAGCTGGCTATATTGCTGATGGAGCAATGGCATTTTTAAAAGCTGAATGGAGAGTACTTAGTGTATTCGTCATTTTCACAGCGGCATTATTAGCTTATTCAGGAACAATTCACGAAGTAAATGGTGTTGCCATTCACTCGAGTTGGATTATCTCTATTGCTTTCATTATTGGTGCAGTATTTTCAGCTTATGCTGGATACATCGGCATGAAAGTGGCTACTAAAGCAAACGTACGCACCACACAGGCTGCTCGTACAAGCTTAAAGCAAGCATTAAAAGTATCTTTTACAGGTGGAACAGTTATGGGCTTAGGTGTTGCTGGTTTAGCAATTCTAGGTTTAGGTGGCTTGTTCATTGCCTTCCTTTCTATATTTGCTGATTTAGGAACTGAAACTGTTAAAACTGCTATTGAAGTATTAACAGGATTTTCATTAGGAGCTGAATCAATTGCATTATTTGCACGTGTTGGTGGTGGTATTTATACCAAGGCTGCTGACGTAGGTGCTGACTTAGTAGGTAAAGTTGAAGCTGGTATTCCTGAGGACGACGTTCGTAACCCAGCAACAATTGCTGATAACGTTGGTGATAACGTAGGTGACGTAGCAGGTATGGGTGCCGATTTATTTGGTTCATACGTGGCTACTATATTAGCAACAATGGTATTAGGACAAGAAATCGTTTCTGTAGATAAATTCGGCGGAATGGCTCCAATCTTATTACCGATGTTAATTTGTGGTTTAGGTATTTTATTCTCAATTGTAGGAACTTGGTTCGTTACGATAAAAGATGATAAATCAAATGTTCAAAATGCATTAAACTTAGGCAACTGGTCATCAATGATCTTAACTGTAATTGCATCATATTTCATCGTAAACTGGATGTTACCAGATTCTTTGATTTTACGTGGTTATGAGTTTACAAAAATTAATGTGTTTTATGCAATCGTAGTTGGAACCTTAGTTGGTGCCATTATGAGTATAGTTACTGAATATTACACAGCAATGGGTAAAAAACCAGTATTATCAATTATTCAACAATCTTCAACTGGTCATGCAACTAACATTATTGGTGGTTTATCAGTTGGTATGAAATCTACTGTTATTCCAATCTTAACATTAGCAGCAGGTATCATGTCGTCATTTTATTTTGCAGGTCTTTATGGTGTAGCTATTGCAGCTGCAGGTATGATGGCAACAACTGCAATGCAATTAGCAATCGACGCATTCGGTCCAATTGCTGATAACGCAGGTGGTATCGCAGAAATGAGTCAGTTACCGCCAGAAGTTCGTGAGCGTACAGATAATTTAGATGCAGTAGGTAACACTACAGCAGCTACCGGAAAAGGTTTCGCCATTGCTTCTGCAGCATTAACTTCATTAGCATTATTTGCAGCCTTTGTAGGTATCGCAGGTATTGATGCTATTAATATTTACAAAGCACCAGTATTGGCTGGTTTATTCGTAGGTGGTATGATTCCATTTATCTTCTCTGCATTGTGTATTCAAGCAGTAGGTAGAGCAGCAATGGACATGGTTCAAGAAGTTCGTCGTCAATTCCGCGAAATTCCTGGAATCATGGAATACAAAGCAAAACCAGAATACGAAAAATGTGTAGCGATTTCTACAAAAGCTTCTATTCGTGAAATGATGTTACCAGGTGCAATTGCATTAATTACGCCAGTTATTGTAGGATTTATTTTCGGTCCAGAAGTATTAGGAGGTTTATTAGCAGGTGTAACTGTATCAGGTGTGTTGATGGGAATTTTCCAATCGAATGCAGGTGGCGCATGGGATAACGCTAAAAAATCATTCGAAAAAGGAGTAATGATTAATGGTGAAATGTTCTACAAAAAATCAGAACCACATAAAGCTTCAGTTACTGGTGATACTGTAGGAGATCCATTTAAAGATACTTCAGGTCCATCCATGAATATCTTAATTAAATTAATGTCAATCGTTTCTTTAGTTATTGCTCCTTACATTTCTGTAAGTGGTGGCGAACAAAATGGCGATAACATGATGAAGACTGAAATCCGAATCGAGAAACATATTGACTCTTTAGGAAATGAAGTTACAGACACCATGATTATCATTAATGATAATGCAATGCTTATGAAAGATCATTGCAAACAAGGTGGTGAGTGCAAAGAAATGAAGATCATGAAATGCGATAAAGATAAAGCATCTTGTACTGCTGGAGCATCATGTAGCATGACAAAAGAAGAGTGCGATAAAATGATTTCAGAAGGCAAAATGACAAAAGAAGAGTGCGCAAAAATGTGTGCTGAAAAGAAATAGATTAGCCACATATAGTTTAAAATATTCCTAAAAAAGTCCCTCCATTTAATTGTGAGGGACTTTTTTATGTGTAAAAATATCTCTAATCTCCATTCTCATATCTCATATCTTTTTATTAGGTTTGGATTATAACCCGAATTTAACTTTGTATGAGATTTAAGAAACCTCTTGACGTATTATTAAACGAAGCTGCCAAAACTGGCGAAGGTTCGTTGAAAAGAACTTTAGGTGCTATGAATTTAGTAGCCCTAGGAATCGGTGCCATTATTGGTGCTGGCTTATTTGTAAGAACGGCTGCAGCCTCAGCAGAAGCTGCTGGACCTGCTGTTACACTTTCTTTTATTGTTGCTGCTATTGGTTGTGCACTTGCAGGTTTATGCTATGCAGAATTTGCCGCAATGATTCCAGTAGCCGGTAGTGCATACACTTATGCCTATGCTACAATGGGAGAAGTTACTGCTTGGATTATTGGTTGGGCGTTAATATTAGAGTATGCACTTGGTGCTGCTACAGTTTCAATTGCTTGGTCGGAATATTTAAACAATTTGCTCGGAGGTGCAATTCCTTACGAATGGTGCCACTCCCCTTTTGAAACTTCTATGACAGGCATTCAAGGTATAGTAAATGCTCCTGCTTTATTAATTTTAGGATTAATTACACTTGTATTAATAAAAGGTTCTAAAGAATCTGCTGCATTTAATGCCATTATTGTAATGGTGAAAGTAGCCATCGTTTTAGTATTCGTCGTTATCGGTTGGAAATTCATCAACCCAGCAAATCATACTCCTTATATTATTCCAGCTACTGAACCAGGTTATGAAGGTTTCTTCAAACATGGTTGGGGTGGTATTCTAAAAGGTGCAGGTATCGTATTCTTCGCATTCATTGGGTTTGATGCAGTATCTACTGCAGCTCAAGAAGCTAAAAATCCGAAAAGAGATATGCCAATTGGAATTTTAGGCTCACTAGTAGTTTGTACTATTCTCTATATTTTATTCTCTCACGTATTAACTGGTGTTGCGAATTGGAAAGAATTTAATGGTGCAGGTAAAGAAGCTTCTGTAGCGTATGCTATTCAGAAATATATGATTGGTTATGATTGGTTAGCCACTTCAATTACGGTTGCTATCTTAGCAGGATTCTCTTCTGTCATTTTAGTAATGTTAATGGGTCAATCACGTGTATTCTACTCAATGTCTAAAGATGGATTAATCCCTAAAGTATTCTCTGAATTACATCCTAAGTTCAGCACACCATATAAATCAAACTACATCTTATTTGTTTTTGTTGGATTGTTTGGTGGATTTGTTCCAGGTTCTGTTGCAGGTGACTTAACTAGTATTGGTACC
>CAJBVG010000103.1 GCA_903958995.1 uncultured bacterium
GGGTTGTGTCGAACGTATGAGGAAGTTGAACATACCTCAGATTTGCACCTGGTATATCTCTAATAGCTTGTGTTGCTTTATCAATATAACCCCATTGGTAATGTATCCCTATAGTAGAATCTTTGGATACTAGAATATTGGTTGTAGACTTTCGTATGATTTGAGTGATGTTAGGAGCGATACTTTCTTTTAACAAAATGGGTAAAGTCATGTAATTAAAACAGCCTGTTTCTTTATTCGTTTGCTTCACAAAAATTGTATCATTACCACTGGTATTATCCCAAGTTATAAAAACATTGGTTTTGGTTTCATTAGTAAGAATAGTACCTTTTGAAATACTCCATTCGTATGAATACTCAGAAGACTTATGATCGAGATTGTAATAAAGTTCTTGTTGATTTCGACAAACTTCTGATAGTCCATTGACTACTGTGGTATCTGGTAATTTTAATGAGAATATGGTTACCATATTCGAAGTATCTCGACCGCAAGAAAAGGTAGATGAATTGAGTAAGCGGAAATAAGAAGTTTGTAATAGTGTAACCATTGGTAAGGTATCCGCAATTTGTCCTTGGATATCAAACCAGTTAACACTATCTATAGAAGATTGCCATTGATAATCATAAACACCACTTCCACCTTTTGGTTTTTGTGTCATGTATAAAGGAACAGGCACATATCCATAACAAACCTTAACTGAATTACCAATTTTACCACCTACAAATTTCTTATACACTTGTACCTTGATAATATTTGATAGTACATTTCCGCAACCTAAAACAGAGGTTACTCTAAGGCGATAAAATTTATTAATGATATGCCTATTCATTTGAAGCACCGTATCGGTTGCTCCTAATAAATCAAGGAAGTTTAATGAGTCGTTTGATATTTGCCACTGATAGGTATATAAACCATTTGCACCAGTGGGCTTAGTGGTTATTTTAAATAGTTTTGGAATAGAATCATAGCAGACTGCTTGTGAATAAGAAACTATTGCAGGGAGCAATTGATCGTAAACGAAAATTTTCACAGAGTCGGATGCAATTGAACTACAACCATAAATTGAAGTAGCCACAATTCGATAATATTTTGTAGAAGTTAATTTCCCGGTAAATAATTTTAGGGCATTTTGTCCAAGGATGTTTGACCAATTAGTACCATCGCTCGATAACTGCCATTGGTAACTAAAAAGATTATTGGCGCCTTGTGCAAGCTGTGTTACTCTTAATGTATCTGCTGATGTATTATAACAGATATTTTGTGAAGCATTGATTTTTGCTTTCACCAATTTCGGCCACACTTTAATCGTAATTACATTACTCGTATCCTCACCACAAGCTAAAGTCGACATCGATATTAAACGATAATGGGTAGTGACAGTAAGTTCAGATGGCCTGTATTTATTAAGGGTTTGACCAGAAACATTTTGCCAACTAATACCATTGGTAGAATTTTGCCATTGATATAAAAATGACCCACTTCCACCACTAGGGTTATTGGATGTGCGTATAGTATCTGGACGAGTATTATAACAAATTGTATCGTTCGCAAGAATGTTTGAGCCATTGAAAATTGGATATACTTTTATGCGAATGATATTGGTGTTTAAATTCCCACAACCAAAATCACTACTTACACGAACTCGATAAAAACGAGTTTGAGTTAACATTGATGGGGCATAAACAATACCAGTTGCTAAAGGTATGTTAGAGAAATTTAGAGAATCGGTTGATATTTGCCATTGGTAAGTAAAACTCTCTCCTGCACCTGAAGGCAGAACCTGAAAACTAAGAATAGTAGGAGTAGAATTATAGCAGATGGTTTGAGCAGATTTAATTGTTCCAGCTAACATATCTTGATATACCGATACAAGTACACTATCCGTAAAACGAACACCACAATTTCTCCATGTTGTTTTTACACGATAGAATTTAGTTACCCCATTTTTAGCGAGTATTAATATTTTGGTTGTTTTACCAACTATATCTGTCCAAGTGGATCCATTTATTGAAGACTGCCATTGGTAGGTAACATCAGAACCTAACAATGGATTTGCTGTAATCTTTAATGTATCAGGATCTTCATTAAAACAAACAGTTTGAGTACCTAGTATGGTAGGGATAAGCATAGGTGATAACACCCTAATAAAACTAGTATCGGATAGAACTGTTCCACAAACAACATAAGAAGTAGAAAGTAACCGTAAACAAAAGTTTGCTGTAATACCTACAATCGGATTTGTGATTAGGTTGGTATCATTCGGCAAATCAACCCAATTAATTGTATCGGTTGATATCTGCCATTGA
>CAJBVG010000104.1 GCA_903958995.1 uncultured bacterium
TGTTGAATCTTCTAAATTTAGAAATAGAGCTTTGGGAATGTTAACTAAACCGATACGCTGACTCTCATTTTCTATCCAAATATTTTTCGGTTGATTAAATTCTCCTTCATTACTTATCGAATAATAATTACTCAATAGCTGATGTAAATTATTTTCGAATTGCTCTTGTGTAGGTTGTTCTTCCATACCAAGCGCACCAAAGCTCGAGCCCTTGTGAGAGGCAATCCCTTCTAAGTCGATCACTGCTTCGCCTTTGCTCTTTAGATTTAATAATATTTCTGTTTTACCACTACCGGTATGCCCACCAACAATAGTAAACTGAAAAGGTAAATCAAACTGTTGTAATACATAATTTCGATATGATTTATATCCATGATCTAATAATATCACATCATACCCATAAAAATCGAGCAGCCAGGCCATCGCTCTACTTCGCATTCCACCTCTCCAACAATGAACCAATACTTTTCGAGCACTGGTAATGCTGATTACTTTTTCAACTTTATCGATATACTCATTTAACTGCGGACCAAAATGTGAAAATCCGATTTTAATAGCTTTGTTTGTGCTATCCTGTTTATAGGTGGTGCCAATTTCGGCACGTTGTGCATCTGTAAATATGGGCAAGGAATGTGCGCCGGGTATATGGGCATGTTTATATTCCGATGGACTACGAACATCGAAAACGGGGTTTTCTTTGGCTAAATCTAAAAATTCGGAAATGGGTACTCGCTGAATCGACATCTATTATTAATAATCAACGAATATACTGAATACAAGCCTAATTCAGGCACGAGCATACGAGCTAGAGGATGTCTGTTACATTTTTTTCGATATTCTCGGATATTCGATCTAAGGGTAAGTCGTTAGCATCGTTGCCGAATGGATCTTCAATTTCTTCAGCAATAAGTTCTAAGCTGGCGAGCACATAAAACACAAAAGCTATAACAGGAATTAAGTAATAGCCTAATAAAAACACATACCCTATAGGCAGAGTAATAACATAAACGAAAATAAATTTCTTTAAAAATGCCGAGTAAGAATAAGGTATTGGAGTGTTTTTAATTCGCTCACATGCACCTACTACTTCATTGAAATTCCGAAGTTCGTCATTCAATAATAACACCTGATCTGATGTTAATTTATGATGTCGAACTAGGTTTTGAATCCTTTTGTTTATTAGTAAAGAAACCTGGTTTGGCAAATGCTTTGTATGATCAATTACATGTTCATTTGCATCGATATCAAACAACTCAGATTTCGTTTCCTCAGATCGCAAATGATTTTTCAAGGTTACCGAAAAAACGGATATCGTTTTTACAAAAAAAGATCTGTTTACTGTATCATCAGGCGCAAGCATAGCTGATAATTTAATCGCGAAGCTTCTGGAAATATTTGTAAGTGCACCCCATTGTTTTCTACCTTCCCACCAACGATCGTAAGCTGTATTCGTTCTAAATACCAATAACATTGATATTACAAAACCTAACAATCCGTGCACCACAGTAAAATTTTTGATGAGAGAATTCTCGCTGAAATAATATCGTTCGAAATGAATAACTCCGAGTGTATAAAGACAAATCAATATCATCGAAGGGAATAACGTACGAATTGTATCCGATTTGTGAAATTTAAAGATGAAGCTAATCCAATCTTTCGGGTCATTTTTTATCATAAAACAAATATATAAATTATCAAGTTCGAAATGACCACTGAGCAATTCGTCTTACGCAGCGAGGCTCATAATTATTATATTCGTACATTAACATATTATCCCCTCGGCTTATGCCGAGTCAGTCATTAACATATTATCCTATTATCATATTAACATATTATTATGAAAGTATTTGGAATCAAAAACTGCGATACAGTAAAAAAGGCCTTATCCTATTTAGATGACAACGGCATTACATACGAATTTCACGATTATAAGAAGTTAGGTGTAGAAGACAGTAAGATTAAGGAATGGGCTAATAAGGTACCTTTCGAGAAGCTAATCAACACTAAAGGACCTACTTACCGTAAGCTGACCGATGCAGAAAAGGCAAAACTTTCTAAAATGGCCACCGCTATTCCGGTAATGCAAGAACATACGAGTGTCATAAAACGCCCGATTTTAGAATTTAACGGAAAAATAATATTGGGCTTTGACGTTTCTGAGTACGACAAGGCCGATTTTATGTAACTAATTCTATAATTCATGTAACATTATGATGTTTGGCGTAACCTAATAGTTAAGGCCTCGTAAAAATACTCAAAACCAATATTACCGTGGAATTGAGAAATCACATATTGAAATTAGCTGCTGTTGTTGTCATCGGATTATTCGCATTCTCCCCTGCTGCACCAGTTAGAGTTCAATATGGTTTTCAAAATGTAAACACATTAGAAGACCTCGAAGAAACTGAGGCTTTTTCTTTTTCAGTAATCTCTGATAACCATGGTTCTAGTCCTATCGACAACATCGAAATGGCTAAAATGTCGAAATGGGTTTATAATTCTAAAGATGCTTTTGTATTAGGTGTAGGTGATCATCTTCAAAAAAACAAAGACAATGATTTCATTACATTTTTAATTCGTAACGAATGGTGGAAAAATAACTTTTACCCTACTATTGCTGATGCTGAAAACGATTACTTCGGTAGCGGTCAATCGGATTGGGGTAGTGGAGGACAATTATTAAACTTGATTGGCCTAAATAGAAGAAACAACGTTCAAATGAATCCTAATGGTGCAGAGTATTATGCACAAATGAAAGTGGATGATATTACTGTACACTACATTGTTTTACATTTCCCAGATAATCCTGGTGATATAAAAATTGCATTCCCAGAAAGTAGCAAACAATTTTTGATCAACACTTTAAACCATATCAACAAAACTGAAAACGATATCATCATTGTAAGTGCACATTCAATGTACGGATCATGGATTGATTGTTTAAGTCCTGCACAACAACATATCGTAAATCGTAAATGCGATTTATTATTAGCTGGCACTACTCACTACTTCGAAAGAAGAACTCCAGAAGGCTTAGAAAACTCAGGTCCTTTAATGCTTTCGGCAGGTTCAGTAAATAAAGCTCGTTGGGGAAGTGTAAATGGTTTCTTACAAGTACACGTAATGAGAAACCCATTATCGTTAGTTGTGCAATATGTAAATACTGATGATTCAGAAAATAAATTACAAGTTTCACCTTACTCATATGTGAAATACATCAACGGTGGTGTTTACCCATTATCCTTCACTAATTCTATTGCAGGGATATAATTAAAATGATTTTGTAGGCACAATGAATTTAGGCACCTTTGTAGATGCGATATCTCTTTGTGATTTTTTTTCTAATTAGTTCCATTTCGACAAGCTTTGCTCAACAAAACAGATCAAAGCTTAAAGAAGGTGATTTAGTATTTCAGGATTTAGATTGCGGACCATTATGCGATGCCATTGAAGCGGTTACTAATGGATATCAGGGTCGAGATTTTTCGCATGTGGCCATTCTAGTAAAAATGAATAAAGAGCTTAGAGCAGTAGAGGCCATTGGCTCTCATGTAAAAAGCACTTCCTTAGATAGTTTGTTACTTCGTTGTCCGGATCCGAAGAAATATTTAATTATGCGATTAACAAAAGCTAATCAATTTCGGATTCCATTAGCCTGTAAATATGCTAAAACCACTATTGGGAAAGCGTATGACGATCGTTTCATCTATGATAATGATTCCCTTTATTGCTCTGAATTAATTTATAATGCTTTTCTGAACACGAGTAATACAGAAAACTTATTCTACTTACAACCCATGACTTACAAAGACCCTAAAACGGGTACTTATTTCCCTGCATGGATTGAGTATTACCAAGGATTGCATTCCTTTATTCCAGAGGGATTGCAGGGTATAAACCCCGGCTTACTCTCTAGATCTCCCTATTTAGAACCTGTAGAATAGAAAATAGTCAACATTTTAGTGCATTTGTGGATATTTTAATGAGTTTTAAACAGACCTCATTATATAAAAACACATAGATTTGAACGTTATCAATACAATTTGCGTTTAGTCATGGTTCGATTCAAGAAACTACTTTTATATATTCCACTCATTTTCATTACTCTACATGGGTTTTCGCAAGAAAGTTCGAAGAATTTTGAGCTTGAAAAAGAGTTCAGAACGGGTATTCATTTATACGATCGTTCGCAATTTAATGCAGCATCACACTCCTTCGAGTTGGTCAACAAATCGTTAATCGAGCAATCGGCACTCGGTTTAGACGAGAATGCTAGTCAGATGCTCATCCAATCTACTTATTACATTGCGATATGCGATTTAGAGTTGTACCACCAAGGCGCTGAAAATAAATTGATGGCCTTTGTGGATCGTTATCCAGAAAATCCATTAGCTAAAACAGCGAGTTTTGAATTAGGGAGTTTCTATTACCGCCAACATGATTTCAAAAAAGCCATTAACTGGTTTGCGAAAACAGAAGTGAATTTATTGAACAGCAGCATGCAGAATGAATTCCATTTTAGATATGGCTATGCACTGTTTGAAGAGGATAATTATTCGGATGCATCAGCACAATTCGAAAAACTGATTCCTAAAAATTCAAAATACTCTTACCCTGCAGCATATTACGATGGATTGATTTCTTATAAAGAAAAAGATTACGTTACCGCTTTAGAACGATTTGAGTTCATCAAAACATCAAAAAGCTATGCAGAAGTAGCACCAAGTTATTTGTGTAAAATTTATTATGATCAAAAAAATTATACAAAAGCATTAAGTACAGTTGCTGATGCCATACAAGTTCCTTTGGTAAAAAACATCAATGATATCTACCTTATTGGAGGTGCGAGTGCATATGTGTTAAAAGATTGGAATAAAACTATTGAGTATTACGAGTTAGCATCAAAGAAAACTCAGCTTAACGAATTAGCTATTTATGAAATTGGTTATGCATTATTTCAAAATCAATTATATCAAAAAGCAATTGATTACTTGAAGCAAAATGCAGATCGTAA
>CAJBVG010000105.1 GCA_903958995.1 uncultured bacterium
AGATGATAATGAGAATATTGAATTAGTGCCTGTGAAAGCAAGTGCTGGATATATTAATGGGTATTCGGATCCAGAATTCGTAAGAGAATTGCCAAAATTCCATTTACCGATGCTACAAGGTGGAACATTTAGAGCATTTGAAATTAAAGGAGATTCGATGTTGCCAATTCATCCAGGTAGTATTATTGTAGGTGAATATGTTGATGATTGGAAGTCTATTAAAAACAACGACACCTACATTGTTATTAGTAAAAATGATGGTATTGTTTATAAACGTGTAATGAATCGCATCAAGGAGCAGAAAACCTTAGTGTTGAAGTCAGATAACAAAGCATACGATCCCTATCCTATTGGCATTGATGAAGTGATGGAAGTTTGGAAAGCCAAAGCATTTATTAGCACATCATTCCCAGAACCAGAGCAAGAAATGAGTATTGGGCAATTGACTAATATTATGATGGAAATGCAGAAGAAGATTAATTCAATTAGTTAATATGAACAATTTGGTCAATTTGAACAATTTGAACAATTTGATATAAGACACTGGACGCTAGACGAAAGACTTTTTACGAAATACGAGTTACGAATTACTAACTACGAATTTCGAGGTACGAGAAATTAGAGTAGGAAATAAGATCCAATTCCTAATATTAATAGGAAACCTAAGGTATCGGTGAAGGCGGTTAATATAATTGAAGATGCTACAGCTGGATCGAAGCCTAATTTTTCTAAGATAATTGGAACGGATGCTCCTGTAATGCCTGCAATCAAAAGATTTCCGAACATAGCTAGAAATACTACCAAGCCGAGTAATGGTGAATGGTTATTTAATGAAGCCACTACGGCTACAACTGTTCCGAATATTAATCCGTTCATTAAACCAACGAGTACTTCTTTTTTAATTGTACCGATAACTTTAGAATCTGGTAAAGTATTTAAGGAAATCCTACGAATGGTTACTGCTAGCGCTTGAGTTCCAGCATTACCACCCATTCCTGCAATTATGGGCATGAACGTAGCCAACAATGTAATTTTTTGAATAGTGGGTTGAAAAACATAAACCACTGAACTGGCAAGGAATGCTGTAAACATATTCACCATTAACCAAGGTACTCTGCTTTTTAAGGCATCTTTCCAATTACCACTCAATTCTTCTTCATCAGAAACGTTTGCAATCTTTAAGATATCTTCAGTAGTCTCTTCTTCTAAAACGTCCATTACGTCGTCGAATGAAACAACCCCTAGTAAATGCATAGTTTTATCAACTACAGGAATACCAGGTAAGTTATATTGAGAAAGTAATTGAGCCACGTCCTCTTGGTCGGTATCGGTATAAACAAAGATGAGTTCATCATCTAATAACTCATCGATTTGAGTGTATGGTTTAGCTTTTATTAAGTTTTTTAAAGATACTGTACCTACAAGGTGTTCATCATTATCAACAACATATATTGCATAAAAATTCTCTGTTTCTTCAGATTGATGAGCTACTTCTTCAAGAGCGTCACGTTTATTTAAAGAACGATGAATTTGAATGAATTCGGTGGACATTAATCCCCCGGCAGTTTCTTCGTTATAGGTTAAAAGTTTACGAATCTCCGAAGCATCTTCTTTATCGATATTATCAAGGATTTCTTCTCTTTTTTCTTCCGATAATTGAGATACGATATCGGTAGCATCATCATATGATAATTCTTCAACGATATTGGTTACTAATTCAGAGTTTAATACTTCTAATAACTTTTCGGGATGCGACTCAGGGTCCATTTCCGAAATGGCTTCGGAAGCAATATCAATTGGTAATAAACTTATTAGGATTAACTGTTTTTTCTCCTTAATAAGTTCTAATATTTTCGCAATTTCAGAGGGATGGAGCTCATCCAAAAACGCACGCAAATCTTGCTCAGGACCTTCAAATAGGTCCTCAATCTTTTCTAGATCGAAGAGAATGTCGTCGCGTTGTTTCATCTAAATGGCTATAGGCAATGAGTATAATTATTGTTGAATTTTTACATCTATAGTCATAGAACGAGTTAATGCAGTTCCAAAGTTTCTAGCACGAACATGGAATGCACCAAGTTTACCAGTAGCTGTTTTGAAACCAATTACGTCCCCTATCTTCAAATCAACTGCATTAGTGGCTACAACATTAGAATCTAAATCATTTTGGAACAAAGAATCTGTTGTAAGATTATTAAAAGTTGAAGGGCTAATATTTAGTTTCAAGAAAGTTGTATTGTTCTTAACGGTCCAAGTTTTAACATTCACCTGTGGATTTTGATCCGTTGATGCATTAAAAATAGAGTTCTTAGGAGAAGCTATAACGAATGAATCTGTTGACTGAGAAGCAAAATAATAGATTAAATCAATTTTACTTTGGTTGGTATCTGCTTGTGCTCTAAAAAACACAGAATCATAAGCTGTTGAATAAAAACTACCGATATTCAGATTAGTTTGAGCTCCTAACACATTCATAGAGTGAGATATTAAAGCAGTATATACAGGTCCAGTTGGAGCTTTTACTTCTTCTTTAGCACATGAAATAAATAAAGTACTAACTATAGAGATCAATAAAATTGGTTTGTAAATATTTTTCATAACGGTGTGTTTAGATTCCGAAGGTAAAAAAAAAGAGCCCTAAAAAGGGCTCTTTTTTAAAATATTTACACAAAAAATTATTTTTTGTATGTGAATTGAATCTTATCTAAGTTGTCTGTAGTAGTTTCAGTGATTGTTCCAACTTTGATAACTACATAACTGTGTGAATATCTAGCATTTTTTGCGATGTAAACATCACCAGTTGCTAAAACACCAGTAGTTGATGTTGCAGTACCTGCTAAGAATGCAGTATCAGCTTTCGCTTGAGTTGCACCAGCATAGTTGAAGTTGTTTGCTTTAACGAAAGTAGTTCCGTTTGAAGTTGTCCATGTTTTAGGGAAAATTACTCCTAAAGTAGGATCTACTGAACTCATATCGATAATATCTTTAGATTGTGTTGCTCCTGAGCTAGAAACACCAGCATTAGCAACGAAATCCCAAGCACCTTGGTTAGGACCTTGTAAGTTCCAAGTAACACCATTAGCATATTCTACTAATACAGCACTTGTGTCTGTTGGAGTTGTTGGAGTAACTGTTGTGTCTTCTTCTGAACAAGATGTAAAGCCAACTGAAGCTACTAAACCTGCTAATAAGAATAATTGAATGTTCTTTTTCATAATTTATTTTTGTTTAATTAAGTGTTTTTACAAAAGTCTTAAAATAATGTAACATTTCAAACTATTTCGTTACTTTTTTGAGTAATGACTTATAACAAGAAGCTCTTGGATTGTGGCCCTACATTGAAAATCAAGTCTAATATGCTCAGATTCGGTACAAAATCCTGTTTATTAGAAAAAACCTGCTGATATGGTTTTGTGATAAAAGATGGATTTGCTTGATAAATTGGAGCTTCATCAATCAAATTAACGATTAGTGGTTTATCGATTTTAAGAATCGTTAAAATGACTTTCATTAATTCTACATTGAATTCCCAAAGGTATTCGGCATTTGGTTTTTCAAAAAAAGGATAGAGTTTATCTTCATAATATTCAAAATAAGCAGATCGGCGGTAAGAAGCTTCGAAACTTCTCCAATGTTGTTTCAACCAAGATTCTGCGTAGGATAATATTACTTTATTGTAATTACGGTCTTCTAAGTTTAATTTTTGTGTGGGGATGCTGAGTACTTGTTTACCATTAGCACCTACAATTTCAGTTCTATTCCTGGATGATCTTCTCGAATAATGATCGTTTACATGAAGTATTAACTCTTCTTGTTTTAAGAATTCTGTGAAATAAGCAATATTAGGTAAATAGTAAATCTGCATTTGATGTTAACAATAATTAAACATTTTAATTCTTTTAGAAAAAATTGAATCCGTAAATTTACGTTAAATATTTCTGTTGATACAGTAATAAACACCTAATTTGATATGAAAAAAGCAATTTACCTATTCATGCTCTTGGCAATTGTTTCTATTACAACTGCTCAATCGAAAAATCTAAAAGCCTATTTATCGTATTATACGTTTAATACACCTGAACAAAAGCCATATATAGAAACACATATTTCTGTATTAGGAAGTTCGGTAAAGTATACGAAAACAAACACAGGTGCTTACCAAGGAAGTATTGGTATAACTCTTCTTGTAAAACAAGCAGAGAAAATTATTAAAGCAGAGAAGTATAATTTATTGAGTCCTGAATTTAAAGATACCTTAAACATTAATGCTAACTTTTTAGATCAAAAACGTTTTGAACTCGACAATGGAAAATATACTCTAGAGTTATATATACAAGACAATAATAATTCAAGTAATAAAGATAAAGTTACCCAAGAGTTTGAAGTAAACTTCCCTCCTAACAAAATTGCGGTTTCTGATATAGTTTTACTTGAATCTTATGCTAAAGCAACTACAAATAATCAATTTATACGTAACGGTTTTGAATTAATTCCTTTCGTAAATAATTTCTTGCCGACTAACATCAACAAATTGAGTTTTTATGCAGAAATTTATAACACTCAATTAGTTGCTCCTGATGAATCTTTTTTATTGAGTTATTACCTACAAAATGCTGAAGGTTTGAATAAATTAAGTACGTTTATTCAGAACAAAAAAGTAGTTTCTAAAAATGTATTGGTTTTATTAAATGAATTTGATATTTCCTTACTGCCTAGTGGAAACTATTATCTAGTAGTTGAATTGCGAAATCGTAATAATGAAGTAATCGCTTCAAAATCAAATTATTTTCAACGCAGTAATAAGTCACTCGGTGGCGACTTATCCTCTATAGCTGGAATAGCATACGATAATTCATTTGCTGCGAAATACAGTAAAGAGCAATTGGTTGAAAATATAAAAGCTTTAACACCTATTTCTAATCAGAATGAGCAGGATTATGTGAAGACACTTTTGGCCAATAATGATGAAATTCAAATGCGTCAATATTTAATATATTTTTGGGAGAAACGATATCCAGGTGAATCGGCAATTAAATGGGGAGAGTATGAGCAGTTAGTTAAAACTGTTGTTGAAAAATTTTCTTCACCATATACTAAAGGTTACGATTCTGATCGTGGTGTTGTGTTTTTGAAATATGGCCCTCCTAATAATATTCGATCTAATGATTTTGATAATAGATCCTACCCTTACGAGATTTGGCAGTATTATAAAATCAAAACATTTTCAAATCGTAAGTTTGTATTTTTTAGTCCCGACAATATTCGCAATGAAATGGTATTGTTGCACTCCAATTTAACAGGTGAACGTAATGATCCTCAGTGGAAATACAAGATTTTAGCGAGAACAATGAAAAATGCAGATGACACAAATGATGCAGATTATTACGGACAACGTTTAGACGCTGATTTTAATGAATAATTTTTTTTCAAGATTAGGCGTGTTATTGGTAACACTTATCGCATATTTACCATTTCCGATAATCTATTTTATTAGTGATTTCTTATATGTATTCATTTATTACATTGCTGGATATAGAAAAAAAGTTGTACGCACAAATTTGTTAAATTCATTTCCTGAATTAAGTTCAATTGAACGATTAAAAATAGAAAAAGACTTTTATCATCATTTATGTGATACTATAATAGAAACACCTAAGATGATAAGTTTTACGGGAGCTCAAATTCGTAATCGCATAAAGATGAAAAACTCTGAGCGCTATTTTGAACTCATTAATGAAGGGAAAAGTTTTTGTTTATTATTTGGACATTATCATAATTGGGAGTGGATTTCTGCAGCAATCGCTACTTATTCTCCAATAAACATATTTGCAATTTATAAGCCATTAACAAGTAAACCATTTGATAAAATGTTTTACGATATGCGTGCAAAGCATGGAATAACACCTTTACCTATGCAAACTTCAATGCGTAGTTTGATGAAGCAATCTAAAGATCAATTTGGAGTAATTATTGTCACGGATCAAACCCCATCGAATATTGAAAGTAGTTATTGGGCTAAGTTTTTAAATCAAAATACACCTATATTTTTAGGTTCAGAAAAGATTGCTGAACACTTTGAAACATCAGTAATATTTGTAGATATAAATCGTGTAAAACGAGGATATTTAGAATTCGAATTTGTAGTTTTAGCTGAAAGTACAAAAGGGCTAAGCGAATTTGAAATTACAGAATTACATACCCGTTATTTAGAGAAAAGAATTATTGAAAAACCTGCATATTGGCTATGGTCTCACCGACGTTGGAAACACCAAGCTACAGATGCTATTAAAACGAAATATCACTTATCATGACATCCCTCCCACGTGTAGCCGTTGTTGTATTAAATTTTAATGGAGCAAAATTGCTTCCAGAATTTCTACCGTCGGTGTTTAATAGCACGTATCCAAATTTACGTTTAGTATTAGGAGATAATGGATCCATTGATCAATCAATTTCTTGGGTAAGAGAAAACTTGCCAGGTTTTGAGATTATTGTAAACGATAAGAATTATGGGTTTGCAGAAGGTTATCATCGCATTCTTGAACAAATTAAAGATGTTGATTATTATATATTATTAAATTCTGATGTTGAGGTTACACCGAATTGGATAGAACCAATCATTGAATTAATGGAAAATGATTCGAAAATTGCGATTGCTCAACCCAAATTATTAAGCTATTTAGAAAAGAATAAATTCGAATATGCAGGTGCTGCAGGTGGTTTCATGGATCGTTTTGGATATCCATTTTGTAAGGGTCGTATTTTTGATGATGTAGAAATTGATCAAAAACAATATGAAACTGCAGAGGAAGTATTCTGGGCTAGTGGTGCCGCGATGTTTATTAAAGCTAATATATACCATCAGTCTGGAGGTTTAGATCACGACTATTTTGCTCACATGGAAGAAATTGATTTGTGTTGGCGTATAAAAAACATGGGGTATAAAGTGTACTACTGCCCTCAATCCATTGTTTACCATTTAGGAGGAGCTACATTACATGAAAGCAATCCTCACAAAACTTATTTGAATTTCAGAAATAGTTTAATCACTCTTCGTAAGAATCTACCCTTGCACATTTCCTTAGGGATTATAATTATCCGACATGTTTTGGATTTTATTCAATGGATACGATTTGTAGTTAGTGGAAAATTCAAGCATGCTTTTGCCATCAATAAAGCACATTATGATTTCCTAATTACACAAGCAACTTGGCATTCGAAACGTAAGAAAATGTTAAAATTGTTTAAGAAACCTAATAAATCAGGACAATACTATAGAAGCATTGTGTTCGATTATTTTATCCTTCGTAAGAAGAAGTTTACGGATTTAGATGCTAAGAATTTTGAGTAATTAATGCTTGAATACCTAATTCATAAGACTGTAATCCAAATCCAGAAATAGTCCCTGTACATTTAGCACTTATTAAAGTGTAATGTCGAAAATTTTCTCTGCTATAAATATTTGAAATATGTACTTCAACACATGGAGTATTTATGCTAGCAAGGGCATCAACTAATGCAATGGATGTATGGCCGTAAGCTCCTGGGTTAATAACAATACCCATTCCAGCCTTATCAGCACGTTGTATAGCATTAATTAATTCGCCTTCATCATTAGATTGTAGGTATTCAAATGCAATTGATGAAAATTTATTTTTTAATTGTAGATAGTATTCTTCGAATGAT
>CAJBVG010000106.1 GCA_903958995.1 uncultured bacterium
ACTTTTCAGCTTTTCGAGTGCTTGCACAACTTTTTGTTGGTCTTTCAGCTCGTTTGGATTTTTCTTCATCTCATCTTTAGCACCATTTAAGGTGAAGCCTTTTTCTTTTACGAGATGATAAATGATTTTAAGATTCTCTATGTCTTCTTGCGTAAATAAGCGATTGCCTTTACGGTTTTTCTTAGGTTGCAGTACATCGAACTCACTCTCCCAGAAACGAATTAACGAGGGATTAACATCAAAAAGCTTAGCCACTTCTCCAATGCTATAATATCGTTTTTGTGTTTCTTCTTCTTTGTAAGGCATATTCAAATGTACAAAAATTGGCAATAAATATTAATCGAATGATTGGTTAGCTGTTGCCGAAATCTTCAACATCTTCTCGTATTCTAATGGAGTTAAATCGTTGTAATAGAAATTCACTGGATTAATTGGTCGACCGCCTTTACGTACTTCGTAATGCAAGTGAGGTGCTGTGGAAGTACCAGTATTGCCTACGTATCCAATAATTTCACCACGTTTCACCGATTGACCTCTGCGAATTTTAATTCTGCTCATGTGTCCGTATAAGGTTTGGTAACCATACCCGTGGTTAATCACCACATGGTTTCCATAACCTCTTCCGCCACCATCTGCTGTAATCACATATCCATCACCAGTAGCATATATTGGTGTACCAATTTTTGCGGTAAAGTCCATGCCCGTATGCATCTTAGAGGTTTTATATACTGGGTGAATTCGGTACCCATAACCAGATGCCATTGCTTTTAACTTACGATTCGCCACCGGTTGTATCGCTGGTATAGAAGCCAATAGTTTGTTCTTGTTTTTCACTTCCTTCAACAAATCATCATACGATTTCGACTGTACGTACATTTGCTTCGCCACCTGATCTAGTTTTTTAGTCGACTCGATCATGATTTCAGAATAATCATACCCTTCTAAAGCCTTGTATTTATTAATACCTCCATATCCACCTTTACGAACATCGTTCCCAATGGGTTCGGCTTCAAAAATTACACGGTAAATATTATCGTCGCGGTCCTCTAAATCGTTAAGAACCACTTCCATAATTTTCATTCGGTCTTTTATTAAATCGTATTGTAGAGTAAGATTGTCGATTTCACGCTTTAAACGCTTTTCTTTTGGAGAGTCGATGTAGGTGTATGCTAGAATCATTACAATGCTTGCAAACACAGCAACAGAAGCCAAGTACCCCGCTATTCGGAGTAATCTGCGACCAATGCTAAGTTCTACTTTTTCGTACTTAAGCGTATGGGTATTATAAAAGTATTTTACTTTTTTAGCCATATTGCAAAGGTACGAAAAAATGGGTATTTTCGCCACTTATGAATTCAAGAGAGATACGTCAAGCATTTTTAGATTTTTTCGAATCAAAACAACATAAAATCGTGCCCTCAGCGCCCATGGTCGTACAAAACGACCCTACGTTGATGTTTATCAACTCGGGTATGGCTCCATTTAAAGACATCTTTTTGGGCAATAGCCCTGTTAAATATCCACGTATTGCCGATACTCAAAAATGTTTACGTGTTTCTGGTAAACATAATGACCTAGAAGAAGTAGGGATTGATACCTACCACCATACCATGTTCGAAATGCTTGGTAACTGGTCTTTTGGCGATTACTTTAAACCCGAAGCCATTGCTTGGAGTTGGGAGCTTTTAACTGAAGTGTACAAGCTTGATAAAGATCGTTTATACGTTACCGTTTTTGAGGGTGATGAAAAAGAAGGTATTCCAGCTTCGACCATCGCATACAACGAATGGAAAAAATTAATCCCAGTAGAACGTATTCTAATGGGAAATAAAAAAGATAATTTCTGGGAAATGGGCGATACCGGACCTTGCGGTCCTTGCTCCGAAATTCACATGGATTGCCGTACCGATGAGGAACGTAAACAAGTGGATGGTGCTACGCTAGTCAACAACGACCACCCTCAAGTTATTGAAGTATGGAACAACGTGTTCATGCAATACAACCGCATGAAAGACGGTTCCCTACATCCCTTACCAAACCGTCACGTAGATACCGGTATGGGATTCGAACGTTTAGTGCGTGTTGTTCAACAAAAACAATCGAACTACGATACCGATATTTTTCAACCATTAATTCAATTCATCTCTAAATCGTGCGGAATACCTTACGGTAAGGAGGAGAAAACAGATATCGCGATGCGTGTAATGTCTGATCACATCAGAGCCATTGCGTTTTGTATTGGCGACGGACAATTACCATCGAATGTAAAAGCAGGTTATGTGATTCGTAGAATTCTACGCAGAGCAGTTCGTTATGCTTATACCTTCCTCGATATTAAGGAACCTTTCTTGTATAAATTAGTAGATATTTTAGCAGAGCAGTTTGATGGTGTATTCCATGAAATTGTAGAGCAAAAAGATTTCGTGAAGAAAGTGATTTCTGAAGAAGAAGCATCTTTCTTAAGAACATTGGCATCAGGAATACAACGTTTCGAAAAATACCAAGTAAACAACAATACCATTGAAGGAGGCTTTGCCTTCGAACTATTCGACACCTTTGGTTTCCCAATTGACTTAACGCAATTGATGGCTTCTGAAAAAGGTTGGAAAGTAGATATCGATGGTTTCAATAAAGCATTAGAAGAACAAAAGAAACGATCTAGAGCAGCAACTGTTGTAGATACCGATGATTGGGTGATTATTCAAGCATCAGAAGATATTACATTCGTAGGGTATGATGATTTAACGGCAGAAGCTGAAATTTTAAAATACCGTAAAGTAACTGCTAAAGGTAAGGAATACTACCAAGTGGTATTAAACTGCACTCCGTTTTATGCAGAGAGTGGCGGACAAGTTGGTGATCGTGGTGTTTTGGTTTCTCAAGAGAATCCAAGCGACAAGGTGTACATCATCGATACGAAAAAAGAAAACAACCAAACCATACACATCTGCGAGAAATTGCCGATGAATATTCATCCGAAGTTTACCGCATCTGTTGATGTATTAAAACGTGGCTTAACCACGAAGAACCATTCGGCAACACACTTAATGCATGCAGCATTAAAAGAAGTATTAGGAGTGCATGTAAATCAAAAAGGTTCATTAGTAAACGAAGAGCATTTACGTTTCGACTTTTCTCATTTCGCGAAAATGAGCGATGAGGAAATCGTGAAAGTAGAAGCCATCGTGAATGATAAAATTGCAGCACAAATTGCTTTGAAAGAGCAACGTAATGTACCTTATGCGGAAGCTATTAAATCGGGTGTTACTGCATTGTTTGGAGAGAAGTATGGCGACTTTGTTCGAGTAATTACTTTTGATGATGCTTTCTCGAAAGAGCTTTGTGGAGGTACGCACGTAACGAATACTTCGGAAATCGGATTGTTCAAGATTACTGCAGAATCAGCTGTTTCGGCAGGTGTTCGCCGTATTGAAGCAATTACTTCAAGCAAAGCTTTAGCCTTCTTAAATGAACAAGCGGAAGTATTAGCGAGCTTAAAAGAATTACTTAAAAATCCAGTTGATATACAGAAATCGATAGAGCAATTAATCGACGATCATAATAAAACGAAAAAACTTGTAGAGAAATTTATGCAAGAAAAAGCAGATGCATTGAAAGATGAACTGCGTGCAAAAATTACTGAAGTTAATGGGGTAAGCTTTTTAGCGGAGCTAGTAGATTTGAATAATGTGGATTTAATTAAGAACGTATTGTTTGAATTAAAGCAAGAGTTTGCAAAATCATTTTTCTTATTAGCAGCTGAAATTGAACAGAAGCCTCATTTGGCTTTAATGATATCGGAAGAGTTAGTAGCGGAGAAATCATTAAATGCATCAAACATTATAAGAGAATTAGGTAAAGAGATACAAGGTGGTGGCGGTGGACAAGCATTTTTTGCAACCGCAGGAGGGAAGAATGTGGCGGGGATTTCTGCAGCAATAGAAAAAGCTAAACAATACCTATAAGATGTTACACAACATTGGTAGATTTATTTTAAGAATTGGTGCGGAGTTTTTCTTCGGGAAACATCATATCAAAAACTTAGAGCGACTAAACAACGGGCGACCGATGGTAGTTTGTTCGAACCATACTGCAGCTCATTTAGATGCTGTGCTAATCATGATTTTTTCGAAACGAGAATTCCATGTATTAGTACGTGCCGATGTGTTTAATCGCAAGTGGATAGCTAGTCTTTTAGCGAAGATTAACTTGATTCCGATTTATCGCATGCGCGATGGCTTTAGTAACCTCGAAAAAAATAATGCAACCTTTGAGCGTTGTAATGAAATCTTAAAAAATAACGGAGCAATCATCATCTTCCCGGAAGCCAATTGCGAAACGGAACGAAAGCTCAGGAAATTAAACAAAGGTGCTGCGAAGATTGCCATGATGGCCGAAGAGCAAAATGATTTTAAGCTTGGCGTGCAAATGGCAACGGTTGGTATTACACAAGAACACTTTATTGCATCGGGCGGACGTATATTCCTAGAAGCCTCGGAACCATTCGATGTGAAGCCTTACATACCATCATACCAAATTAATCCGAATAAAGCTTTAATGGATATACTCAACGATGTAGAAACAGATTTGCGTTCGGTATTACCAGTGGTAGAACGTACCGAAGATGAGTTCTTGTTTGAGCAAATTGTGAAACGAAAAGATAATATTGATAACTTAGAGGTTTGGAAAAATACAGCTACTTTAGTCAACAAATCGGATGCAGATTTAAAGTCGGCACTAAGTTCGGCGATTAAAGATTTCAATAAGTACTTAAAGAAAAGCGGTATCAATCAACATACCATTGAAGAGCTACAAGTAAAATCGAGATTGAAAAGATGGGCAAATTTATTGGTTTATTTAATGGATATGATTGCGATGTTCCCGTTCTTCCTCATCGGATTTGTATTCAACTATTTCCAGTATTTTATTCCGAAGAAAGTTAGTCACTCGATCTTTAAAGACGACTGTTTTATTAACGGAACACACTTCGCGATAACTACATTTTTGTTCATTATTACCTATGTTATTTTCGCAATTGTACTATCGATGTATGTAAACCTAATCTCAGTAGTGATTGCCATTTTTGTAATGATTATTTGCGGATTTGTGAGTTACTATTACAGAAAGCGAGCCTTTAATTTTTTAAGAGCCCTACGCTATGAAATGGCAGGTCAACAGAAACGAAAAGAGTGGAGAGCACAATCAAGAATTATATCCTCAGAAATTGCCGAATGGGTACGCAATTAAGTCCCGTTTTTATACCTTTGTACTATGTCTAATACGATTTACGATCAATATGAAGCTGTGATAGGCTTAGAAGTCCACGCACAATTGTCGACGAAGAGCAAAGCTTATGCGGCTGATTCTGCTGGTTTTGGAGATGATCCCAATACCAACATCAGTGTGATTACCCTTGGTCACCCAGGCACCTTGCCAATGGTGAATAATGTGGTAATAAATTTTGCAGTAAAAATGGGCCTAGCTACGAACTGCGAAATTCGCTTAATTAACGAGTACGCACGTAAGAATTATTTCTACGCCGATCTACCAAAAGGATATCAAATTACCCAAGATACTACACCTATTTGTACTAAAGGATTTCTAGATGTGAAGTTGAAAGACGGAAGCATCAAACACATTGGTATTACTAGGATTCACATGGAAGAGGATGCTGGTAAAAGTATTCACGACCAGGATATGTACGACTCCTTAATCGACTTAAATCGTGCTGGAGTACCCTTAATAGAAATTGTTTCTGAACCCGATATTCGCTCTGCAGAAGAAGCAGGAGCATACCTTACAGAGATTCGTAAGTTAGTGCGTTACTTGGATATTTGTGATGGGAACATGGAAGAAGGAAGTATGCGTTGCGATGCCAATATTTCGGTACGTAAAAAAGGCGACCAAATTTTAGGTAACCGTTGCGAAGTAAAAAACTTAAACTCTATACGTAACGTTCAACGTGCCATAGAATTTGAAGTGATTCGTCAAATTGATGTGATTGAAGCAGGTGGTCACATCGATCAAAATACATTGAACTATGATGCTGTATCGGGTACTACCTCGGTATTGCGTTCTAAAGAAATGGCTAATGATTACCGCTATTTCCCGGAACCCGATTTGCCACCGGTGATCTTAACTGAATCGTATATCGAGGAAGTGAAGCATAACATGCCAGCCTTGCCGGATGAGTTGTTCAAGAAATTCATCAATGAATTTAATCTATCGGAATACGATGCCCATAATATTTTAGAGCAAAAAGAAATCGCTTTATACTACATCGAAATTACGAATCACACCACGAACTATAAAGGCGCAGCCAATTGGTTAATGGGAGCCGTAAAATCGTACTTAAACGAAGCAGCAGTAGATATTGCCGATTTCCCATTAAAGCCCGCACAAATAGCGGAACTAGTAAGCATTGTTGATGAAGGGAAGATTAATATCACCACTGCGAACCAACAATTGTTTCCAGCCTTATTAAAAGACAATACGAAAACAGCATTAAGCTTAGCAACGGAATTAAATTTAATCATTAGCACCTCTAACGACGACGTGTTGGCGTTTATACACGAAGCAATGGCTAAATACCCAGAAAAAGTAGCGGAATACAAAGCAGGCAAAAAAAGCCTAACCGGACTATTCATGGGAGAAGTAATGAAACTAGCCAAAGGCAAACTCGACCCCAAAGAAGCAAACAAATTGCTTGCGCAGGAGTTGGAAAGATAGTACCGTTCGTCGAAGCGTCCTCGCTTCGACAAATAATAGTACCGTTCGTCGAAGCGTCCTCGCTTCGACATTTAGATTATTGTCGGAGCGAGGACGCTCCGACGAACAACGAGAATAAATGTCGGAGCGAGGACGCTCCGACGAACAACGCTCCGACGAACAAAACGAAAACAAACAAAATGAAAAAAATACTCTTATTTCTTGCCGCTGCAGCATTAGCAGCATGTAATACCAACAACGGATTCGTTATTGAAGGAACGATTACAGGAACGGAAGCGAAGACTGTGTTCTTAGAAAAAATTACTGGGCAAAGCACCACCATCGATTCATTTCAAATTGGAGAGAATGGTAAGTTCAAATTTGTAGGAAGTGCAGAAACCCAAGGCATTTATCGTTTAAACTTCTCGAACATTCGTGCAGTTGATTTAGTGTTAGATAATTCATCGAAAATAGAATTGAATATTGATGCAAAGAAAAGCATGGATCAGTATGAGGTAAAAGGTTCTGAAGCATCTATTCTAATACAAACCGTTAATAAAATTTTATATGATACCTACAAGGAAGTAGAAGGCTTGCAGAATGAATATGCTGCATCTCAAAACTTACCGAATGCTGATGAAGAAGGCAAAAAGATTGAAGCGAAGTATGATGCTGCAATGGATAATCAGGTGAAACTAATTAAAGCGTTTATTGAAAAAACTGATAATACCTTAATTGATTTCTACGCCGTTTCTTATTTAAATATTGATGAGAACTATGAGTTTATTAATAAGGTAATTGAAGAACATAAATCTAATATCGACGAAAGAGAATATACGAAAGTGTATACTGCGAAATTTGCAGAGTACTCTAAACTTGCTGTTGGCAGTATTGCTCCAGATATCAAAATGAAAGATCCAAATGGAAATGAGCAATCATTAAGTTCATTACGAGGTAAAGTAGTTTTGGTTGATTTTTGGGCATCATGGTGCGGACCTTGTCGTAAGGAGAACCCAAACAATGTTATTCTTTACAAAGAGTTTAAGTCGAAAGGATTAGAGATTTTCGGTGTTTCTTTAGACAAAAACAAAGAAGCATGGACAGAAGCCATTATGCAGGATAATTTAACATGGATACACGTCTCAGACCTCAAATATTGGAGTTCGGATGCTGCAGCCCTTTACAAGGTAGAATCCATTCCAGCAACCTTTTTACTAGATAAAGAGGGTAAGATTGTAGCAAAAAACCTACGTGGAGAGGAATTATATGCCTTTGTTAAGAAATTATTGAATTAGTATTATTAACAATTATTTAACATAACTTTAACCCATTGGTTTTATATCAAGAGTACCTTAGATGCAAATAATTGACATGAGCAATAACAAGCAAAAAATTCTGATTGTAGACGATGAACCAGATATCCTGGAATTAATTGAATACAATTTAAAGAAAGAAGGTTACCAAGTTTATACTGCAACCAATGGTTTAGAAGCCATTCAATCTGCTAAGAAAAATCAACCAGAGCTCATCATTCTTGACATCATGATGCCGAAATTAGATGGTATCGAAACGTGTCGTCAATTACGCGCTTTGCCTGAATTTAAAACTACCTTCATGGTATTCTTAACGGCAAGAAGCGAAGAGTATTCAGAAATATCAGGATTTAATGTTGGTGCCGATGATTACATCGCGAAGCCAATTAAACCTAGAGCATTAATATCACGTATTAACGCAATATTACGCCGTAATGCCATGGCAGATACTGAAGTAGAAAACAAAATAGAGATTGGCGATTTAGTAATTGATCGTGAAGCGTATTTAGTTTTCCAACGTGGTCAGAAAGTTGTATTAGCAAAGAAAGAATTCGAACTTTTATATTTACTTGCCTCTAAACCAGGTAAAGTATTTACCAGAGAAGTTATTTTAAATAATATTTGGGAAGATTCTGTAGTCGTTACAAACCGTACCATTGATGTGCATATTCGTAAACTAAGAGAGAAATTAGGTGATGATTATGTAGCTACAGTGAAAGGGGTGGGCTACAAATTTGAGATTTAAGAATGAATAAAAACCCTACACCGAGAAGTATAGCATTTTTCACATCGTTACTGTTAACTACCTTAGTAGGGATTGTTTCATTTTTTCTCTTTCATAAAGTACTTTTATCCTTAGTATTTCTAGTACTTGTATTTCTA
>CAJBVG010000107.1 GCA_903958995.1 uncultured bacterium
CTCATCTCATTATTCGTTATTTGTTTATCATCTGATTTTTTAAAGACGATATTGACTTCTGATATCTTATTAACTCGCTCAGTTAAGCTAATATTTAGTTCAACTTCTTTACCTGCAGTTACAAGTACATTGTTTATTGTTTGCTCTTCATATCCTAGGAACGTTATTTTGAATGATTGTCGGCCAATTGGAACATTAGTTAATCTAAACTCACCATTTAGATCTGTAGATACACCAAGCACAGGTGAAGAATTCAAAAGAATAACGTTAACTCCAGGCATTGGACTGTGAGAGGCTTCATCAACAATTTTACCTCTAAGGGTTTGTTTGTTTTGAGCATTTGCTATCGTACTTAACACGAATAAGAGAGATAAGAAGTAAATTTTTAGTTTCATTTTTTCTGATTTGATGACACAAAAATGAAACATATAATTGAATTTACTTCTTGACTTAGGTCAAGAAATCATTACAATTGAATTTATTGATTTGGATCAATTAAGACAATAAACGTTTTCTAATTCTGCTAAGCGCTTCTGGAGTTACGCCTAAATAAGAGGCAATCATGTATTGCGGTACACGTTGAATAAGGTCGGGACGGTTTTTAGAAAAATTGATATAGCGTTTTTCGGGTGATTCAAATAAAAGTGAATTATTGCGAAGAGATATTTGTATAAATAAAAATTCAGCCATTAATCGACCAAACTTCTGAAAGTTATCTACTCTACTATAGAACGTTTGAATCGTGTCATAATCTAATAGCACTAACTCGCAATCTTCAATTGCTTCTATGTATAATTTACCAGGTATTCTTAACAAGAAACTTGTGTAATCTGACAAATATTCGTTTTCAGTAAAGAAAGCTTCTACATATTCTTTATCATCTTTAATATGATAGCACTTCAATAAACCTTTATTACAAAAAGTAACATCATTACAAATATCCCCTTCCGATTGTAGTTTTTCTCCTTTTTTCAAATGGACTAATCGTAAAGCTGGTTTAAGCAAATTCCAATCATCATCCGACATCGGGATGAAATTGCTATAGTACTTTTTGATTTGATCAAACACCATAAAAATTATGAATTATGAATTATGAATTCATGCTTGATTTTTTTTCTTCACCATTGTCAAGATGGTAGCAATAGCAACTGTCTCACCAGTTTCATCATAAACATCAACTAAGAATTTTACGATACCTTTTGCAACATCATCATCAGAGCGCTTTTCTTGATCTACTTTTTCTTTTACTGTTAAACGGACACCGATTGTCATTCCAGGATATACTGGTTTTGTAAATCGACATTCTTCTAAACCATAGTTTAATAATACAGGGCCTTTCTTCGCATCTACAAATAAACCTGCAGCAGCTGATAAAATAAAATAACCATGAGCAACTCTTCCTTCGAAAATTGTACCGTCTAAAGAAGTCGCATCTGTATGTGCATAAAAATGATCCCAACTTACATTAGAGAAATTAACAATATCCGCTTCAGTCACAGTTCTTTTTGCTGTAACAACTGTTTCTCCAATTTCAATATCTTCAAAATGTTTACGGAACACATGTACATCTTTTTCTTGTTGATGTCCGCCGTATTGGTATTGGCTCGTTACCGCAGTTAATGTAGTTGGTGAACCTTGTATTGCTGTACGTTGCATGTAATGCATCACTCCTCGTTTTCCACC
>CAJBVG010000108.1 GCA_903958995.1 uncultured bacterium
GCCACACTCCCATTTATCATTAATAAGCCTAGCATATAAAAGCTGTCTTCAAATGGAATGGTGCCCCAACGGAATCCAGTATTTTCCAAATCATTATACAATACTATTGGGATAGATGTAAGTAATCCATTCACGATAAAGAATGGAATTAAGGAAATTACATAGCCAATTAAAAATGAGCTATGCCATGGCTTCGGATTGAATAGGTAATAGATTAACAATGCCGACAAAATAGAGAAGGTAACGAGTGTATAAATTTCTGTGTGAAAATTCACAATCATAAATACAGAGAAACCCAATAACCCTGCCCAAATATATTTAGGGTAATTCTTGCCAGGAGAGTTTGGGAAGTAGTACTCTACACAATGCCATATGAAAATACAAGAGTATGGAATGAACACGAAAAACAAAACTTCTTCGAGTGGTAAGGAGGCAATGTGTATACCTGTTATGTATTTCGGATTAAATGACCAAATGCCTTGAACAGTAAAGTAATGATCCCAAACTACGAATATTAATCCACCGATAAGTATGCCTTTGAAAATTCCGGGCCACGATTTATAAAACGAAACTCTTTTATCAAACGAAAAAAGAAATGGGAATAAAATTGAAAATACATCGATTAGTAAATAATAATACTTCTCCATCTTAATTATTTCGTAATGCGTTTTCGATTATATTTTTTTCAGATCGACTTAATGCATTTTTATCAGCAAGAAATTGATAGATCTCTGAAAATAATTTCTTATTACTGTTCACTAATGTTTTATTAGAAAAAGCTGATACCATAGCATTTCGATCTTCTTTCAAATTTTTGCTGTACCCTAAAAATGCTGGAGTATTTGACTGTATTGAATATCGAAGAAAACGAATCTCGATATTATTAGGCATTGTATTTACAGCTTTGTTGATTTTCTTTTCAAAGGAATCCATGAACTCAATTTTTACAGCAGGGTTCCAATTATGTTTAGCTTTCAAGGCATCTAAGGAAGCGATGTAGGCAAGTGTAATGGCATCTGGATTTGGGATTTTGCGCAGTTGCGTAGATAAGTTTTCCGTGACTTCTGCATTTACAACAGCTAATTTAAACTTCGAACGAATTTCATCATTGGTATTTGCTATTGCTGAAAAAGCAATACAGAAAATAAATAAAATTGATAAAAGTTTGCGAGAATTCATTAGGCTGAAATAAACTTATTTTTTAAAAATGCTTGAAAAAATAAAAATGCTTTGCGAGAGTCACCAACTCTAATTCGTTTACTCGCCACTTCGTTCGCTGGAGTCTTTTTTATTTTTCTAAATAAATCCAGGTAATATCGATAAGCAATATAGACACCTAAACGAGCACCATCGGGCAATTGCTTGATGCCTTCATATCCATGATCGAAATCTTTTTTAATATCAACTTCAATCGCTTGTTTCTGTGATTCGCAAAATTCAGCGAATTCTACGTTCGGGAAATATACTCGTCCGCGTTCTTGATAATCGGATTTTATGTCTCTTAAGAAATTGATTTTCTGAAAAGCTGAGCCAAGGCTACGAGCTGAAGGTGTTAGTTCATCATATCGTTTAATGTCTCCATCACAAAAAACCATCAAACACATTAAACCGATTACTTCTGCCGAACCATAAATATATTCTAAGTACGAATGTTCTTCATACTTACTTTTATCGAGATCCATTTCCATACTTTTTAGAAATGCTTCGATTAATGGAATAGGGATATTAAATCGGTTGATGGTATCTTGGAAAGAATGTAAAATAGGATTTAGGCTAATCCCTTGTTCAATTGCCTTATACGTGTCAAGCTTAAAACTTTTAAACAACTCAGCTTTATTATGCTGATGAAATGTATCTACAATTTCATCGGCATACCTTACAAAACCATATATTGCATAAATAGGATTTCGGTATTTTTTATCGAAGGCCTTAATGCCCAGGCTAAATGAGGTGCTGTAGCGTTCGGTAATTAACTTACTACATTCGAAACTGGTATCACTATATAAGTCCATCATTTATTAAGGCAGTTAAAAATAATAAACAAAACTGCGTCGATTTGGTTTTAATTTCAAATTTATCAAATTTAGCGTAGGTTCATCTAAAATAAGAGAATTGAGTAATTCAATGATTACAGAACGAAAAAATGTAGAAGTTATATGGGCAGGTATTGCAGGACTATGTGCTGCGGGAACTGCTGCACAACAGGGGAATAGAGTAATTTTGCTCGAAAAAAATGATCAAATAGGCGGGCGAGCACGCATTTGGAAAGAGCAAGGGTTCACATTCGATATGGGACCAAGTTGGTACTGGATGCCCGAAGTTTTTGAGAATTATTATCAGAAATTCGGCAAAACCACTGCTGATTTTTACGACCTCAAGCGATTAAATCCTTCGTACCGAATTTATTTTGGTGATGATGATTTTGTCGATATTCCATCGGATTATCAATCACTACGAAATTTATTTGATGAAATTGAACCCGGTTCTGGCGAAAAATTATTCAAGTTCTTATCCGATGCCAAGTACAAATATGATACTGGTATGAATGAATTCGTTTGGCGTCCGGCTGATTCTATTTCTGAATTTTTTGAATTGAAAATTGCAAAAGCAGTTTTTAAAATGAATTTATTTAGTTCGGTGAGTAGTGAAGTCCGCGATTTATTTAAACATCCTAAACTTAGAAAACTATTAGAATTCCCCGTTTTATTTCTTGGAGCAACACCACAAAATACACCAGGTTTATATAGTTTAATGAATTATGCCGATTTAGTTTTAGGCAC
>CAJBVG010000109.1 GCA_903958995.1 uncultured bacterium
TAATAATTCTCATGCTAATTTTATTAGTATAAATTTGAGCTTTTAAAGAACTATTACTTTAAATGAAAGTATATAAATGTACTGATTATTAGTTGATTAAATATGCTTACTTAAATTGAATTTTTGTTGAAAATCAAATTTTTCAGGGAAGCTAAACCCTCTTTCTCGATCTTGTGGCCACCTTGGTAAGTGATGACATTGTGACGAAATTGCAAATCGGCTAAGGTCTGGTAATACTCCACTAATCGCTCTTCTCGTACGAACTCATCTTCGGTACCCAGCACTAAAGTGGTTGTACAGTCATTATATTTTTGTGCCATCTTGGCATCCGTCTCTATTGGTAGTCCTGCGCCCCAAATAACCAGGTTTTCCACTTTTCTGGAGGTATATTGGTACCATCTACAGGCCACCGCTGCCCCTTGAGAGAAGCCTAAAAGGTTCAATTTGTACTCCTGTTTAGGGTCGATTTCGAGCAGTAAATGGTCCACTAATTGGAGCTGATCCTTGATCTCATTTTCGCGATTTTCTTTGGTCATCCAGCTTGCCCCCACCCTACCATCGAAGCCCTGAAGGTAGAATTTTGAGAGCCCTTCTGGGGCCAAAATGAGGCTTTTTGCCGGATTGAATTCCTCGAAATTGAGCAGAAAATGGTAGGCACTCTGCCCATATCCATGGAACATAATCCATATATTTTCGACCATATTAGGGTCAGTTTGCCTGCTAAAATAGCGGGCGGTACGAGGAGTCTGGAAATTTGAATTACTTATCATTTTGTCAATTGGTAACTAGTAACTGGCTTAATAGTAATTGGTGACTAGTAACTGGCTTAATAGTAATTGGTGACTAGTAACTGGCTTAATAGTAATTGGTGACTAGTAACTGGTGAATGGTATTAGTATTAAGTATTTAGTATTAAGTAAATTAAATATCGTCCAGTCACCAGTCACCAGTTACAAGTCACCAGTCACCAGCTACTATCTTCTATTGAAATAGGTCTTCACAAACGGGTAAACAAACACAGAAACCAAGATAATTGCTGCTCCTTGGTAGAAGCCGGCAGTCATTAATTCGCGTTTTCCGAAGATGATTACCGCTAAAATTATCCCATAAACGGGCTCTAAGTTTGTAGTGAGAACAACTGTATAGGCAGAAAGTTCTTTCATAACGGCAACACCCATCACATAAGCTAAGGCGGTACAGACCGTTCCGAGGACTAATAAATAGATTAAATCGGATGAAGAGATGCTTAGTTGGTAGTTATTTTGAGCTTTGGTAAGTAGCATATAGAGGCTAATACATACAAATCCACCGATCATTTCGTACTTCCCAATGGTGCTTGCCTTAAGTCCTTTGACCTCTATTTCGTTTAAAATGGTAAATACCGTAGCAAATAAAGAAGCAAATAAGCCATAGATAATGCCTTCCGTGTAGCGACTTTCGAAGCTAAAAATGAGGATAATTCCGAGTATAATGACCGTTCCGATGAGGAGATCGACGATAGAAATATGCTTCTTTTTGTTAAATATCGGACTTAAAAAACTCGTAAATAAGGCTGATGATGATAGGCAAACGAGGGCTACCGAGATGGTAGATGTCTTGATAGAATGGTAAAAAAAGAACCAATGCAAGGCTACAATTCCCCCAATACCGAGCAATTTTAGTTGTCTTTTTAGGGGTAATGGAGTCTCCGTTTTTACCCAAAAATGCTCATAAATCATCAAACTTAAGCTGGCAATAAGCATCCTGTACCAAACCAATTCATAGGCCGATACCGAAATTAAGGCACCAAATATGGCGGTAAAACCCCATATAAATACCGTAATGTGAAGCAGTAAAAGGTTCTTATTTAGGTGCAATTTTTAAGAGATATAGACCGTAAATACCATATATAACATTCGGAATCCATACCGAAACAACCGGATGTAATCCGCCTTTTAGGGCAAAAGTAGTGGTGAATTGCATTAACATAATGTAGGTAAAACTACTCCCAATTCCGATTCCTAATTGTGCTCCAACACCTCCACGTACCTTACGAGAGCAGAGTGAAACTGCAATTAATACAAGGATAAAAGTGGCAAAAGGCATAGCATATCGTTTGTAATATTCAACATCATAAGCCTCAATTCCAGAAGCTCCACGCTTACGTTCTTTGGCAATATAAGCCTTCAATTCTGGTGTAGTTAAGGATGCAATGCTATTATCTTTTCGCTCAAAATCACTTGGTCCCATGGCTAAAACAGTATCTTTTCGATCTCCTCGTTCCATGGATTCTTTCATTCCATTGATGCGTTTGATGGAGTATGTTTGTATCTGCCAGTTCTTCTTACTAGAATCCCAACGAATTTGGTCGGAGATTAACTTATAGACTAACTCTTTCCCTTTAAACTTCTCTAAACTAAAGCGATAACCCATTCCTTCTTGGTTATTATAGCTTTCCATATAGGCATAGGTAGAGTCGTCGAGTTGCATATGGATATTACGCTCTTTGTACACATACTTATTGTTGATGTAGGTGTTTTCAAACTGAATTCTCACTTTATTCGCATTCGGAATGGTAAATGAATTAAAGAAAAAACTCAAAATCGCTAAGAATAATGAGGTTACAAAATAAGGGTAAAGTAGTCTTCTAAAACTAACGCCTCCACTTAAAATGGCCACAATCTCTGTGTTATTGGCCATACGTGCAGTAAACAAAATGGCTGCAATAAAGATGAGCAGTGGACTTAATAGTCCGATGTAATATGGAATGAAATTGAGGTAATAATCGAACATTATAGCTCCAATTGGGGCGTCAGTTCGCAAGAAATCATCGATTTTTTCAGAAATATCAAAAACAATTGCAATGGTTATAAAAATGGCTAATGTGAATACAAAGGTCCCTAAGAACTTCTTTATAATGTACCAATCTATAATCTGTAACTTGTATTTCTGCACGATATAAATATAAGAA
>CAJBVG010000110.1 GCA_903958995.1 uncultured bacterium
GTAATGCCAAGAGCGAATAATAATATTTTTTTCATTTTAAATTTCATTAAAAACTAGAAGTAATAGAAACACCAAAACCATTAGATGCTGGTAATTGACGACAAACACCACCTACACATAAATATCCTTCGCGTTGTTTCCCATAAGATAAAGCTACACGAGTAGCATTCTTAATGTAACCAAATGTTCCGGTTAGGTAATGCACTTCTTTCGCTGCATCATGTGGGTTGTTGTAATTATATTGATCGTACACAGCAAAGAACCAATGTGGCGAAACTGTATATTCTGCTAATCCCATTACCCATTGACCTTCGTCATGTTTAGTATATAAATGTTGTACTTCTGTACGAATTGTATTTTTCTTATTGATTTTATATTGAGCTTCTAAGATGTTGATGTGCGAATGTAAAACACCATATCCAGAAACACCTTGAACCACATCTTTGTTAAATACTTGATACATGTAAGTGTAAGCTAATTTCCATTTCGCATTCATCTTTTTGCTCACCATGAATTCCACATCTTCATACATCAAGGTTTTACCTGCTGAAATTTTGTTTAAGGTATATCCGTAATCGTCTCCAGTATGTGTGGTATCTAAACTGCTAACATGTGAGTAAGCTAAGCTTACTAAGGTTCCATATTTACCACCTAATGTTGTTCCTTTTTTAAAGTTATAAGAGATCTCTGCTTGGTAACCAAACTCACCATTAGGTTGTGTAGCATAAGGATAGAAAGCTGCGAAAGCATAGGTGTATTGCTTTGTAATAGCTGGCAAATAGTTAATTAATAACACATTTCCAGTAGCATCTCTGTTCGATTTAAAGTCCATATTATCTACATATTTTGCAGAAGCTAATAGACTAAATCCATTGTTAGAATAGGTTGCTGAGCCGAATAAAGCGGATCCACTTTTGTAAACATATTTGTTTGTATAAGATGGGTCGTTAATTTTATAAGCGTATTCAACATATAAATTTACCTTCGGAGTAATTACATTAAAACGAGCAGATGATGCTGCAACATTTTCGGGTAATTTTTTCAAAGGGTTTTCATCAGGTTGGTATTTACTAACGATACTACCACCAAAAATGTAAGTCGTACTTTTTGTATTTATTGATGGAAACAATTCATTTAAGTTGACTTCTGCATCTAATCCACGAACAAGACCATCGCCTTTTTCGAAGAAGAAACGTTGCTGACCAATTACACCTTTAATGTAAATACCTTTATGTGGTTGATAGCGTAAACGAATTCCATCCATAGCATTGTCAACACCTAAGCCACGTTCTTCATAGCTTCTAAATATTAATCCACTTCCAAATTGTTCATAGAAATTACCAACTGTAAATTCTAATCCATCTACTTCATAACTAGCATAACGATACGTAATACCACTTCCATTGTAACGAGAATCGAAACCAACTAAGGGTTTCAAATAAGATTCATAACGAATACCAGTTTTAAATTTTCCTCTGGTATAATTAACATTCGCGAAACCATTCATTCGCATTTTTTCAGGAATTTTTTGAGCACCAATTAACGTGTCTTCAAAATAATTCTGAGCATCCATCTGAAAATTTCCGTGAATCTCTCCAGCTTGATATTTGTTGTCGTTCTCTTGTGCAAAAGCAATGATGCTAATGCATAGCACGAAGCAACTTAATAAAACTCTTTTCATGCTATTATTCTTTAATCGATTCGCCTTTTGCAACCTTTTTCAATAACTCATACAATTCCTCTTCATCACCTGGTGTATATGAATTATGTTGCCAAACAATTTCACCTTTTCCATTGATCAGAAAGGTATGTGGAATATTGTTTACGTTAAGTGCGCGTTTAAAATCACCGTTAGGATCTAAGTACACATCATAAGTCCAATTGCGAGCATTTACGAAAGGAGTAACACGAGCAGAATTTCTAGAATCATCTGTAGAGATAGCGATAACTTTTACGCCAGTTTCTTTTTGCCACTCTTCATATACTTCAGAGATAGCAGTTAATTCTTGAACACAAGGTTTGCACCATGTTGCCCAAAAGCTAATGATCATAGGTTTGCCATCATTACTCAACATACTAGTGTTAAAGTTTTCTCCGGCAATCTTTTTAATTTCCACCGAGGGGATTTTGCTTTGAGCATTTGCAAGAATTGCAATACTGATGAATAGCAAACTGAATACGATTTTTTTCATTTTATTTTTGCTGAATGTAGTAGCGATAAAAGTAAGGTATTTCTTGGGGATTGTAAATAGAAAAAGCCAATATTTCTATTGGCTTTTTCTATAAATATGTAGTTAATTTAGATTAACGAGCAAGAACAACTTTAGTTGTAACTGATTCGCTTCCAACTTTAATAACTGCTTGGTAAACACCGTTAGCAATAGCATCATTAGCGTCCCAGTTGATGAACATAGAACCACCGTTTACAACACCATTAGTTAATGTGTTAACTAAACGACCAGTGATATCATAAATTTCAACACTGATGTCAGAAGATACTTTATCCATTTTCACTTCAAAAGTAGTTTTACCTGCTGAAGGATTAGGGAAAGTAGAAACTGCGAAGTTTGCTGCTTTTTGAGTAGATACTCCAGAAGCAAAGTTCTTTTCGTTTACGTTAAATACTTGACCACTTACTAAATCAGATACCCAACCAATAATGTGCATTTCTGCAGGATTTTGAGTAGCAGGTACAGTATATGTAAATGTAGATTCGTAAGTACTATTGTTTGTAATGCTAGTAGGTAAGCTATTTTCTAAACCATCCCAACCACCTAAAAGAGCACGACCAACGTGGCTATATTCCATTTGGCTAGAAGGAACTGGATCTGTTAAGTTATGGAAGTTACCCATTGGGCCAATAGCACCACCTGAGTAGTAGTTAGCTTGTGAGTATGCATTTCCTGAACCAGTAACATGATCTTCAGTAACAACACCATTGATACGGAAATCACCAGATAAGTCAGTTGCAAATTTAGCACCGATAGTGATGTTATAAGTACGTGTTGGAGCATCGTAAGTAGCATTTACAATAATGTCGCAAGGTGCAACCTCAGCAATTTTAGCATCATAAGCATCAAAGAATTCTGATGGATCATATTCTGTTAATGGCTCTCTGTCTACTAAACCACTTGGGTAACCAGCAATTTTACCGCCCATTGCAGCATCATAATCAGTTACTGTCATTGGATCATTGTTGTGTACTGCTACTAACATTGCTGTTGTAGGGTATGTCTTGTGTAATGAATCCATGTACACTGTACCTCTTGGGCACCATCCGCACCATGTACCAGTTGCTTCTTCGTACAATACTCTTTTTGTAGGAGTAAACGCGTTAGATAAAACACCAACGAAAGTTTTAATAGTATCGTCAGTCTTAGTAGCATCACTTGCTACTTCAATCCAAGCTTTAATGTTTAAACCATTTGGAGCAGTAATGTTTAATGGAGTTGAATGAGTGAAATCTTTTGTACCACCATTACCTGCTAAGTTAGCGTTAGTAATAGTTTGCGAGTTAAGAGTACCATTGTTAACTTGGTATTTGTAAACGATATCGTTTACAGTTTGAGTACCTCTGTTTGTTACTTTTATAGACAAATCTAATTGAGATGGGTATGAAGTATATTTTGGTAAGTCTAATGATAATGCAGCTATATCAATTGCACTTTGAATACCTGGTGCAAATTCGTAATAAACGTTATCTGTTAAACTTGGATCAGCACCAGCTGCAGTATTGAA
>CAJBVG010000111.1 GCA_903958995.1 uncultured bacterium
ACCTAATGATTATTGAGCATTCGGGAGCAAAGCAGAATTTAGACAACCTAATGAGCTACCTGTACGAAGAGTATTACAAAAAGAAAAATATAGGATTTACTGACGAGCAATTTAAAGCAGCTGCGGAGAAATTTACGGGTAAAAACTTGGATGCATATTATAAAAGTTATGTAAACGGAGTTGAACCAATTCCTTACGAAACTTACTTAAAAATTGCGGGTTTAAAACTTACGGATTTAAATGCAGCGAAGAATGAAGCGTACTTAGGTGCGAATAGTACAAACACCAATGGCAAAGTATTGATTACATCCGTTGTGAAAAATAGTCCAGCGTATACTTTTGGTATTAACGTGAATGATGAAATTTTATCGATAGACAAATACAGAACAGATGATTTAACAAAGGCCTTATCTTATAAAAAAGCAGGTGATAAAATATCAATTCTGTTGAGCCGTGATGGAATGATAAAGACGATTGAAGTCACCTTAGTAAAAAACACAACTGTAAAATATAAGATAGAGAAAGTTGCTACACCTAGCCCAGAGCAAGAAGCGGCTTACAAGCAATGGATTCGATAATATAGAGAATGGTGATAAATGTTACAGAATAGCATATAGATAAAGAATACCTTTGCAGCATGGTTTTAGTAAAAAAATATAAAATGCAAATTATAGGAACATTAGTGGGTGCTGCATTGGGCTATGCGTACTATTATTTTATTGGTTGTGCGAGTGGCACTTGTGCCATTACTTCTAAGCCTCTAAACAGTACACTTTACGGAGCCTTAATGGGCCTATTATTTTTTAGCAGTTTAAGTAAATAATCACATGAAAAAAATCACCTACATTTTAATTACATTAATTATTGCGGTTGCAAGTAGCTGCTCAAATGGTAAAGCGGAAAAAACAAATTTAGCACCTAAAGATTTTCAAGCGAAAATAAAAAGTACTGAAACGGCTGTTGTTATAGATGTTCGTACTGCCGATGAATTTTCGTCAGGGCACTTAGTAAACGCAGTGAATATGGATTGGAATGATGCGGCAACAGAAGCTCAATTGAAATCTTTAGATCAAAGTAAAACCTATTTTGTGTATTGCCTAAGTGGTGGTAGAAGTTCAGGGGCTGCAAATTTAATGAGAAGCAATGGATTTAAAAATGTAATTGAGTTAAATGGTGGCATGATGGCTTGGAGATCTGAAGGATTAGCAGAAGAAAGTGCTTTAGTGGCTAATGCTGGGATGAGCTTAGAAGATTATGAAGCATTATTGAAAAGTGATAAGACTGTGGTAATTGATATTTTCGCAGAATGGTGTGGCCCATGTAAGAAAATGTCGCCTTACCTTACTGAAATGCAAAATACAATGAGCGACAAGGTGACAATCATTAGAATTGATGCCGACAAAAACCCCGACTTATGCAAAACGTTAGGCGTAAATGCTCTGCCAACCATATTTGTATATAAAGCCAACCAAAAAACCTTTGAACATATAGGTTTTTTGGGTAAAGATGAATTATTAAAGGAATTATAAGCCAAAATATTACGTATATTTGCGCAAGTTCTTCTTGGAAAGCTAGGTCAAATTACATTCTCTTCGCCTACATCAAGCACTAAAAAGCATTTTAGGACAATTTAAACACATTATGGCTAAATCACAGGAAACCTTTAATAAAAAAGAAAAAGAGAAAAAAAGGCTGAAGAAAAAACAAGAAAAAGATCAAAAGAAAGAAGATCGTAAGGGAAGTTCTGTTAAAGGTAAAAGCTTAGAAGAAATGTTCGCTTATGTTGACCATAACGGTAACATCTCCAATACTCCTCCAGATATCACTCTGAAAAAAGTATTTAAAACTGAAGATATCCAAATCGGAATCTCTCGTCAAGAACCTATTGACCCTGCAGATTTAATTAGAAAAGGAACTATTACTTTCTTCAACCAAGAAAAAGGATACGGCTTTATTAAAGATCACGTAACTCAAGAAAGTGTGTTTGTTCACATCAACGGATTAACTCAACCAGTTAAAGAAAATGACAAGGTGAGTTTCGAAACTGAAATGGGACAAAAAGGTATTAATGCGATAAAGGTTAAACTAATTTAACTTTAGTATTAAGAATTGAGATGTTAGTCCCGATAGCTATCGGGATGAGAAAAATAATTTAGTTCTTAATTTTTAACTTCAATAGATTTTGTATACTAAAAGCAAAAATCACCACTAATAAACATCCTATAACATTTAACCATAGGAACGCGGTTAAATCTTTCCAATAGCATATACATACGATAATTTCAGCGAGTGCAGCCCCATAAAAGGCCGCATTCGCTCCTATTTTTTTGAAGTAAAAAGCTACTACAAAAATTCCTAAAATCGTACCGTAAAATAAGGATCCTAATATATTTACTGCCTCTATTAAGTTTCCTAATTTCCCAGCATAAAATGCAATTATCATTGCAAATACTCCCCAAGCAACAGTAAACCATCGAGTAGCTTTTACATAGCTTTCATCACTCTCTTCTTTCTTTACTAATCGTTTATAAATATCTACTACGGTTGTAGAAGCTAATGAACTTAAGCCTGAAGCGGTTGAACCCATAGAGGCTAAAAAGATAACGGCAATAATTAATCCGATTAATCCTTTCGGCAAATAATGAATAACGAAATTTAAAAACACATAATTACTATCATCCGAATCTTTAGTAGTGTTTGATGCAGTTATAATTTCTTTTGCATTTTTACGAAGCGATTGATAGTGCTGTTCATACCCTAGCAATAGCGATTCATGCTTTGCTATTTCTGAAGTTGCATTTGTTTTGTATGCATCAGACAATGCGTGAATAGAAATTGCTTTTTGATCAGCAACAAGCAATGCTGCATGTTCTACGGAATCATAACGAGCAGCAAACGATGAAGCTTTCACTTCGGTTACTGCGTGCTCATTAAAGTAAATGGGTGGCGTGTAAAATTGATAGAACACTACCAATAATGCACCAATTAATAATATGGAGAACTGCATTGGGATTTTCACAATGCCATTCATTATTAACCCCATTCTGCTTTCGCGTATAGATTTACCAGCTAAGTAACGCGCTACTTGTGATTGATCGGTTCCGAAATAAGATAAGGCTAAAAAGAAACCGCCAATTAATCCCGACCAAACGTTATATCGATTGTTCAAATCGAATTTGGTGTCTATCGTATTTATTTTACCAAGTTTATCAGCCAGTCTGTACGTCTCTTTAAACCCGAAGCCCTCTGGCAACATATGTATAATCATGTATCCAGCAATAAACATTGCGGAGAAAATAATGGCCATTTGCAATAGGTGAGTATACGACACCGCTTTAGTTCCACCATACACTGTATAAATAATAACGAGTAGCGCTATAATACTTGTGGTATAAACTTGTGAAATATTTAATATGGTTGATAAAATAATGGAAGGAGCGTAAATAGTTATTCCTGTTGAAACCCCACGTTGAATTAAAAAAAGTAGCGCCGTAAATGTTCTAGTTTTTAAATCAAATCGCTGTTCTAAAAATTCATAAGCGGTAAATACTTTTAATCTGTGAAAAATTGGAATGAATGTAATGCACAGAACCAACATTGCTATCGGTAATCCGAAATAAAACTGTACGAAGCGTGTACCATCCGTAAACCCTTGCCCAGGAGCAGATAAAAATGTAATTGCAGACGCTTGTGTTGCCATAACCGAAAGGCCTACATTATACCAAGGCATCTCTCTGTCGGCAAGTAAATAGGCCTCCATGCTCTTACGTCCACGGCTTTTATAAACGCCGTAAAGCACAATAGTTAACAGAGTAACAGATAATACAATCCAATCAATACTCGACATACTATTTTCCTTGGCTTATAATGTTAGCGAAAAGTCGGTATGCTCCAGGAACACCTGCTGGTAATTGTCTGAAGAACGAAATCCCTGTATAGGTGAAAACTCCTTTACCATATTTACATGAAACTAAAATACCATCACCAGGTTTTTCATTAGGGTCATTTGTTGAAAAGGTTTTTGAATAATGTTCATCTACATTGGTTACAAAATACAATCCACGCTCTTGCACCCAATTTGAAAAATCATTCTCAGCAATTTTATTAGGATAATTTAAAATTGGATCCGTTGAATTAATCATATTCATTTTTGCATTCTCATCGGTCACACGATCTCTTCCCACTTTGAAAGGATACGGGCCAATTTTTGAACTCACTGAACTGATGAAATTATTAGTATTGTATTGCACTACAAAATTCCCACCATTAGAAACATAGTTCATTAGCTTTTCATAATACGACTGCATTTTGTCATTTGTGTTATACAAACGAATTCCAGCTATGATCACATCATAACTCGATAAGTCTTGTGAATTCAAAATATCGTCAGTCAACATCACCACTTCAAAGCCCATATTTTTAAGGGCTTCCGGGATCTCATCACCAGCACCTGGGATGTAACCAACTTTGTTTCCTTTAACCACCAAATCAATTTTCTCTATACGAATAGAAGCATTTTTAACTTGCGTTTGCACAGGAATGTGATCGTATTGAATATGCTCAACAGTCATTGAGTAGTTAGTATTCTCAACTGTTGCCATTGGATTTATTTTACCCGATTCAGCATTTGCTTGTGCTGAAATTTCAAAATCAAATGTTAAGGTGGCATCTTTTGATTTTACATCAAATGGAAATTCTTGAGGTGTACATGTCCAACCATTTGGAATATTCAATTTCAAAATACCTTTTAAATCCGATTCATTAGTATGCATTATTACTTGTACTTTTTTCTTGCTGTCTTTTGAAGTAAAAATTAAATTCTTAGCATTAAAATTTAATTGCACTGCTGGCAGTATTTCTAAGTTTCTATACAATTCCCCTTTTACAGGGTCTACCCATTTGTATTTTACATCTCTTGTATATTGATAATCTTTACCTTCAATGGTAAAATAAAATGTAGTAGGCATACTCGGAGAATTGTACGCTCTACCAATATTTTGCTGATTAGCGACATGAAATAAACCCTTGCTTGGATGCTCTAATAACCAATAGGGATTGGAGTATGCTTGATTTTTATCGATAATAATTTTAGTAGAATAATTCAATAAACTATTGTTAGCTAATTGCAGATTGATACTTGTATCAAAACTATTTGCAATACTAATTCTATTCAATTTTACATTAGCGTTAGAACGATTAATGGATTGAATATTGATTTTAATTTTACTACCTGGTGTAGTTGAATACTCTGCTGAAGTAATATCAATGAATAGTCCAGCACAAGCAAATACTAAATCACTAATTTCTTTTCTTTTTTGATTTACCCAATAGGTGTTTTCGATTGCATTTAATGCATTATCTATTTTAATTAATTGAGGAATACTTTTTTCTGGATGAATAGGGTCGAATGATTTATTTAGCTTCTCAATTAATCCTTGAATCATCTTCCCATTTTTTAATTGAAGCCAAGTAAAATCAATACCGTCAAATATGGAATTCTTTACACTATCCCCTTTAATATATTTAAAGGTTTCTACGCTTGTCCCTCTTTGCATAGGTACACCGAAGCCTTGACTTTTATGTTGTGACCTACTTTGCGAAGCTATCTCTCCATAACTTTTCCCTAATAAAGCACTATAACTACCAATATCAATTTTTGTAAAATCTTTACCATCGCTTTGCGGGCGACCACCAAAATTAAAACCATTCCACACTAAGCGTTTCACTTTCCATACACTTACATATTTTAATTGTTCTGGGAACTTGGTTTCATCAGCAGCGTAATCCATTGCTATTTCTGCAAGTATTGCAGATGCTGTATGATGTCCGTGTCCACCACTCCCATCTGTAGGGAAGCGAGTGATAATAATATCGGGCTGAAAATTTCTAATTACCCAAACCATATCGGCAATAATGGAATCCTTATTCCAAAAGGTAAAAGTCTCTTCTGGATTTTTAGAAAAACCGAAGTCGAATGCACGGCTGAAATATTGCTCTGCCCCATCTATGGAACGAGCGGTTAGTAATTCTTGAGTGCGAATCATTCCCAGCTTTTCAGATTGCTCTGTGCCTATTAAGTTCTGACCACCATCTCCACGAGTTAAGGAAAGATAGGCCGTTCTCACTTTTAGCTCATTGGCTAAATAGGCGAGTAAGCGAGTATTTTCATCATCAGGATGTGCAGCTACATATAATACAGCACCAATAGATTTAAGTTTTTCGAGTTTAAGCTTGATATCTGAAGCATTTTGAGCGCTTGCGTGGATAAGAATATTGAGGAATAAGAGGGTTGTAAATACTTTTTTCATAGGAAAATAATGAATTTGAAGATAATAGAATTAAATGAAAATCGGAATTTTCAGGATTAATGCCTTTTAAGGTGTAATTTTATAGGTATAGGGCGATATGACAAATATCATTTTTAATACCCCCTCATAAGCTGATTTTTGTAGTAATATGAAACAAACTATCGACACCAAAACATTATGCTACCATTGCTCTGAAGATTGCGATGAAGTAGTCGTAAAATTTGATAATAAAGCATTTTGCTGCGAAGGATGTAAATTAGTTTATGAATTGCTTTCGGAAAACAACCTTTGCAATTATTATACATTAGATAGCAAGCCTGGAATTAGCAGGAAAGATAGTCACCAACAATTCAGGTATTCATTTTTAGATGATGAGGATTTAAAGCGCACCTTAATTACTTATACAGACGGCAAGGAAACACATATTACCCTAAATGTTCCTAGTATGCACTGCAGTTCATGTGTTTATTTGCTAGAGAATCTACAACGTCTTAACCCTGGAGTTATTCGCTCAACGGTAAACTTCCCGAAGAAAGAAGTGGAAATTGTTTACCTCGAAGCCGATACAAAACTTAGCGACATCGCCGATTTAATGTCGAGCATCGGCTATGAACCACATATTAGTTTAGAACAAGCCGACAAAGGCCCTGATAAAAAAATCAACAGAAGTAAAATATATAAAATTGGTATTGCTGGATTTTCTTTTGGTAATATTATGATGCTTAGTTTCCCTGAATACTTTTCATTAGGGAATTATTTTGATCAAGAACATTTTACTTCTTGGTTTGGTTATTTAAATATCGTTTTATCATTACCTGTATTTTTCTATTCAGCTAATGAATTCTTTATTTCCGGAATTAAAAGTTTACGTAAAGGTTTCCTAAATATTGATTTGCCAATAGCATTAGCGGTATTGGTTACGTTCGTAAGAAGTCTATATGAAATTAGTTCGCATACAGGTGCTGGATATTTAGATTCGATGACAGGCATTGTATTCTTTATGTTAATAGGTCGCTATTTTCAAGATAGAACTTACGAAACCTTATCTTTTGAAAGAGATTACAAATCATTTTTCCCAATGGCCATTACTAAGATGAATAAAGGGAAAGAAGAAGTGATTCCTGTTATCAAACTAAAAAAAGGAGATCACATATTAGTAAGGAACAAAGAACTTATTCCTGCAGATGCCATATTAATTAAAGGAGATGCGCACATCGACTATAGTTTTGTAACTGGAGAGTCGGAGGCAATTGAAAAGAAACGAGGCGAATTATTATACGCAGGAGGCCGACAAGAAGGTAGTGCATTGTTGTTAGAAGTAGTGAAAGAAGTTTCTCAAAGTTATTTAACACGCTTATGGAATAAAGATGTTTTCCAAGAACGTGAAAATAAATACGATTCCTTTATTCACACGATAAGTAAGTACTTCACCTTAGTATTATTTGTTGTTACTGCAGCAGCATTCTTTTACTGGTCGACAATAGATATGCACAAAGCATTGAATGCATTAACCACTACATTAATTATTGCTTGTCCTTGCGCATTATTGCTATCATCAACATTTACGAATGGCAATGTAATTCGACTGTTTGGCAAGTATATGTTTTACTTAAAGAATTCAGATGTAATTGAATCGTTAGGCAAAGTAGATGTGATTGTATTCGACAAAACAGGAACCATTACAGAAGCTCAACATGCTGAAGTTAGTTATCATGGTGATGTATTAAATGAAGAAGAAAAAGTACTCTTAAGAAATACGGTTAAACAATCTGCTCACCCACTCAGTAAAAGAGTATATGATTTCATTGGGCATACAGACACTATTGATCTAAGTACGTTTGATGAAATTCAAAGCAAAGGGATTTGCGCTAGTTACAATACTCACGATATTCGTATTGGTTCTGAACAATTCATTTTAGGCAAGGTAGAAAATGTAAATGTAAAAGAGAGTCGTGTTTACTTAGAAATCGACGGACAATACAAAGGATACTTTGGATTACACAATGTGTATCGTGCAGGATTTGCAACATTGGTAGAGCGATTGAAAAATAAATACCAATTGATGGTACTTTCTGGCGACCATGATTCGGAACGTGAAGTGCTAAGTTATATGTTAGGCGATCAAGCACAATTGTATTTTAAACAAAGTCCGGAAGATAAATTAAATAAGATAGAAGCACTACAACGCGAAGGCAAGAAAGTAATGATGATTGGGGATGGATTAAATGATGCTGGAGCTTTGAAACAAAGTGATATTGGCATTGCCGTTACTGATCAAGCAAATTATTTCTCACCAGCTTGCGATGTGATTATGGATGGACAAGCATTTAGTAAACTCGATAAATTTATTCGATTCGCTAAGGATTCTAAAAACGTAATCTTAGGAAGTTTTGTAATCTCAGTAGTCTATAATTTAGTGGGCTTATACTTTGCTGTACAAGGAGATTTATCACCAGTAATTGCAGCGATACTAATGCCAATCAGTTCGATTAGTATTATCTTATTTACAACTACGTTCTCGAGTATTTTTGCGATGAAACTAAAGTAGGTATCGGGTAGCGAGTATCGGGTAATTAATTACGAGCTACGAGCACCAAACGTTCAACAACACGATTAGCCACCAAATGCTCATCCACAATTTCTGCTACATCACTTAATTGTACGTGTTGGTAGAATACACCTTCAGGGTAAACGACTAAAACCGGACCATGGTCGCAAAGATCTAAGCATCCTGTTTTTTGCGTTCTAATTTCAACACTTAAGCCCTTCTCTTTAATAAGTTTCTTGAATTCACTGATTAGCTCTAATCCATGTGCTTCTCCACAACTTGGTTTTGCTGCTCCCTCTGGACGTTGATTGGTACAAATAAATAGGTGTTTTTGATAAATCATATTGATAAAGATAATAAAACATTATGAGTTGTATCTTGTTTTAGTGGTAGATCTAAGACATAGGACTTGAGACTTAGTATAAATAATTAAATACATAAGATGGCTTCGATATTAATAAGTGGTGGAACGGGATTAATTGGCAAACAATTATCTAAGTTATTAAGAGAGAAAGGATATGTAGTTCGCATATTAAGTAGAAAGTCAAGCAATAATAATACTTTCATTCATTGGGATATTGATCAACAATACATTTCTGAGAATGCACTTATAGGTATAGACACTATAGTACATCTTGCCGGTGAAGGTATTGCGGATGGGAAATGGACAGATGAACGAAAAAAAGAGATTTTTGATAGCCGTGTGAACAGTACGAAGCTACTTTATTCTATACTCTCTAAAGGGAACCATCAAGTGAAGTCATTTATTTCTGCTTCTGCCGTAGGATACTACTCGGAGCAAGGAGAAAAAATGATGGTTGAAACAGATTCTGCCAATACTGACTTTTTAGGGACTACTTGCTTAGCCTGGGAAAATGAAATGGATAAAATTTCTTCTCTCAACATCAGAATAGTAAAATTAAGAACAGGTATTGTATTGAGTCTTGTAGGAGGAGCTTTAAAGAAAATGATTTTACCATTTAAGTTTGGTTTAGGTTCAGCAATAGGCGATGGCAAACAATGGATGAGCTGGATTCACGAAAAAGATCTTTGCAAGATGTATGTATATGCTATTGAAAACGCAAAACTTACTGGTGCTTATAATGCTGTTGCACCAATACCAGTAAGGAACAAAGAGTTCAGTATAGAATTAGCATCTGCATTAAAAAAACCATTTTGGTTTCCTAATGTTCCTAAATTTATGTTGCAATTATTATTTGGTGAAATGTCCATTGTTATTTTGGGTAGCACTAAAGCTAGTTCACAAAAAATTGAAGATGCAGGTTTTGAATTTCAATTTAGAACATTGGATAAATGTTTAAAAAATTTAGTGGAAAATAAATAATGAATATTTTTTGGTTTAGAAGAGATTTACGATTAGAAGATAATGCAGGTTTATACCATGCATTAAAATCAGGCGAAAAAGTTCAGTGTATATTTATATTCGACAAAGTTATTTTAAATCAATTAGAGGATAAAGATGATGCAAGAGTAGAATTTATATTTGATCAAACACAAAGGTTAAAAAGTGAATTGCAAAATTTAGGCTCAGACCTTTGGATTTATCACTCTACACCAAACGAAGTGTTTAATAGCATCTCCAAAGATTATACCATCAAAGCTGTATATACTAATCACGATTACGAGCCTTACGCTAAGAAAAGAGATTTAGAAATATTCGAGTTACTAGATAAAAAATCAATTGCATTTTATACTTATAAAGATCAGGTTATATTTGAGAAGGATGAGATTTTAAAAGATGATGGCAAACCATACACCATTTTTACTCCCTATAAAAACAAGTGGTATAAAAAACTTACTGAATACTATCTTAAGAGTTACCCAACAGAAAAGTATTTTCAGCATCTAAATTCATCAGAAAATAAAATAAAAAACATTTCATTAGAAGAACTTGGGTTCGAACACAATGTCATATCTATTCCTCCGATAGAATACAAAAGCATACTTAAAGAATACCATCATAACAGAGATATTCCATCAATTAAAGGGACTTCGAAGATATCTATTCATTTAAGGTTTGGAACAGTAAGCACACGAGAGCTTGCTAGGAATGCACAAGGTAAATCGGAAGTTTGGCTTAATGAATTAATATGGAGAGAATTCTATTTTATGATTCTTTGGCATTTCCCACATGCTGAAAAAAAATCATTTAAACCTGCTTATGATAAAATTGTATGGCGGAATAACGAAGATGAATTTGCTCGTTGGTGTGAAGGGAAAACTGGCTACCCTATTGTAGATGCAGGGATGCGTGAACTTAATTCAACAGGTTTTATGCACAACCGAGTTCGAATGATTGTTGCTAGTTTTTTAATCAAGCATTTGTTAATAGACTGGCGATGGGGAGAAGCTTATTTCGCAAGAAAACTTCTCGACTTTGAATTATCATCAAATAATGGAGGATGGCAATGGGCAAGCAGTAGTGGCTGTGATGCAGCGCCGTATTTCAGAATATTCAATCCATACGAGCAAACGAAAAGGTTTGATCCAGAATTAAAATACATTAGGAAATGGGTTCCGGAATTTCAAGAGTTAAACTATCCTGCTCCTATCGTAGATCATAAGTTTGCTAGAGAACGATGCTTATTAGTTTATAAGAATGCTTTATCAAATTAATTTTTATTGATTAATGAATAAATCAAGCAATCAATATATTCTCCATTCCAAAAATCACTTTCTTTTAAATGCCCTTCTTTAACAAATCCAGCACGCTCAATGACATTGATAGAGGGAGTGTTTCTAGGATCAATTATTGCTTCAATAGAATGAAAACCGATCTCATGAAATGCAAAACGAATCATCTCCTTCAACGCTTCATGAACATAGCCATTCCCTTTATGGTCGGGATCTAATATGTAGCCCACTTCAGTTCTATTAGCATGCCACTTTGTGCGATAAAAGCCAATAGACCCAATGAACTTATTTGTTTGTTTAAGAGCTATCGCAAAATTGATCATCTCCCCTTTTTCATATAATTCTTCACCAACGTTAAAGAAATCTATAATCTCTTGTTCTGTTTTCGATAAAGGTCGAGGGATGTAACGCATTACTTCTGGATTCGATCTTAACTTTAAAAAACCAGCAACATCATCGTTGCTGATTTGTCTTAGTATTAAACGTTCCGTAATAAGTTCAGGAAATTTATCAAGTGGAAATACTGCCTCCATTATTTTTTAGGAGTAGTGGCTGTTACTAAATACCCTAGTATTAGTTTTTCTCCTGTCTCATCAACAAAATCAGTAAACTTCAAATTGTATTGAATAACCATTGGGGGTACCATCTTCTCCCAAACAGCTGTTGGAAAAGACATAGGATTCTTTAACTCATGGCATGAGTTACATTTTGATTCATACAAAGTTTTTCCTTTTACGTATTCTGCATATCGAAAATCTTTAACTGTTGAAGAAAAGTCGGCTTCTGTCATTACTGGAGCTTTGCCAACAGCCGGACTAAAAGAATTTGTAATCTTTGCAACTGGCGCTGCAGGTGGAGCAGGAGGCGCTGATACCGTTGCAACTTTTTTACTTGAACAAGCTACAATAAAAATCAATGCAGCTAGATATATTATTTTTTTCATAGGGTGTAATTTGTAGCAATTTAATAAAAAAAACAATTTACAAGAACCTATGCGTAATAATCTTATAGCTTAGAAGCAATTCTATTGATCATCCCATTAAAAATAAAAGCATGGAATGGCAGTACTGAATACCAGTACAATCTACCTAAAAGACCTAATGGCCTAAAAGTAGCGGTTTGCGTAAGTATATTATTTTTGTCGATTTTAAATTCTAACCAAGCTTCACCAGGGAGTTTCATCTCAGCATATAATAGCAATCGCTTTTCTTGTTTATCAGCTAAAAGAACTCTCCAAAAGTCAAGTGCGTCTCCAGAAACAATTTCAGTATCGCTTTTTCTACCTCGCCTCATTCCTACTCCCCCAAACAATTGATCCATAATTCCTCTAATTTCCCAGAGCCAATTCGCATAAAACCATCCTCTTTTTCCACCAATAGACCATATTTTTTGTAATGCCGAATTTAAATCTTCCACTTTAATCGTACGAACATCTTTAAAACAACCATTTACTGGCACTTCTATAAATTTCGAGAATCCTTCATTAAATATTGTACTCGTTTGAGCATCTTTCCAACTCGACAACACTTGATTTTGCTCAATTTTATCAAAAGCTAGTTTAATCGAGCTATCATAATCAATTAGATTTATACCTAGTAAAGCTGTTAAATTATTTGGCTTGCACGTCACATCAACTTTCATGCTATTAACTAAATTCTTTGCAAGCGCATAAGAAGTAGCTGTAACGAAATACAACCAATAAGACGATATTCTTGGAGTCATAACAGGAACTATTACAATCCTTCTCTTCAATCCTCTGATTTTTGCAAATCTCAATAGCATTTCCTTATAACTTAATATTTCTGGACCACCAATATCATAACTATTATTATAGGTTTCTGATCTTCCAATTACACCAACAGCAAATTCAACAACATTACGAATAGCAATAGGTTGGCATTTTGTTTTTAACCAACGAGGGGTAATCATGAAAGGTAATTTCTCTACGATATCTCGAATGATTTCAAACGAGGCACTCCCAGAGCCTAGTATTATTCCAGCTTTTAATGTAGTTAATGCAAAAGTAGAATCAGACAAAATTGTTTCTACATTCTTGCGAGAAGATAAATGTTTTGATAGTTCATCAGCATTACTTATGCCGCTCAAGTAAATCACTTGTTTAGCATTCGTTTGCTCAATACTTTTTTTGAAATTAGTTGCACAAATTTCTTCCATACTTTCAAAGTCACCTGTTTGAGTCGACATAGAATGTATGAGGTAATAAGCAACGTCAATATCTTTTGGAATTACCTGAAGACTTTTCTCATTTAAGAAATCTGCTTCTATGACAGTAAGGTTTGAGTTCAAATAATTTTTTCGATTAAACCTATTCGAGTCCCTTACACAACATACTACCTCATGGCCATTGTCTAGCAATACAGGCAATATTCGTTGGGCTATATAACCCGTTACACCGGTAAGTAGTATTTTCATTTATGATTTATCGTTTACTGATTTTATTTAAGGAGATGCTACGTTGTAATGTACATTTAAATCTATCAATATCTGAATTGCGCTTGTGGGCATGCTTTTGACTAACTCCACTATTTACACGTTTTCTCCAAAGGTTAAAGCTAGAGCGTTTAAGTTCCTTTCGCATTAGCGAGATGACATTTGCTTCAGTAAAACCAAATTGAAATTCAATGGCCTCGAATGGGGTTCTATCTTCCCAAGCCATTTCAATGATTCTGTCGATATCCTTATCTTCCATGAATTCGGTTTACATTAATAACCGATATTCATGGAAAATGTTTGAATTTGAATACCTATTAACGCTTTGTACTTTCGACTAAAGCCTTAATTCCTGCTTTTGGGGTAGTTGCAGAAATTCCAAATCGTTTCTCGAATTTCGAACTATCAAAAATATAATCTTGATTATATTGATACATCATTTCCGGAAATTCCTTCATCATTGGAATAAATAGCCCAAGTATATTAATCAACCAAACAGGAACCATTTGAATTTTCGATTCCACTTTTAACTCATCGGCAATTAATTGAATCCATTGAGCATTCGTTAGTTTCTCTGACGTAGTTGGAACATGCCAAACTTGATTGTAAGCATCTGGAGTATTTCCAAGTAATGCTGTAGCCATGGCGGCATCTGGAGTATAGGTATAAGTGTGGATTTTATTTACATCACCAAAAGCTTGTGCTTTTTTGCCTTTCAATAAATTTTCAAGCACCATAAGATTTAAGGCACTGGTTTTATTTTCTGGACCATAAAAATCAGCAGACCTTGCGATAAGTGCAGTAAGTGAACCGTTATCCACTTCCTTCATTATCATCTCGTGCAATTCTTGTCTTACCACTCCTTTTTTGCTTGGTGCATTAATTGCAGTAGATTCTGTCATGTGAGGAATAGCTGACTGATCATACATGTATACATTATCAAAGAATACAAGTTTTGATTTGTGTTTTTTGCATGCATTAATTACTGCTTCGAGAAAACGAGGCCATGTTTTTTGCCATACACTCAACTTATACTCGAAGCCTATCACTACATAAACAACTTCACTACCTTCAATGGCTTTGTCGAGTTGCGATAGATCATTCGCATCCATCGGATAAAGTTCATCCGTTGAATTAACTTTCTTCGGATTTCTACTGACTAAACGAATATTATCCGTAAATTTTTTTAATTCTTTTGCTAATGGCGCTCCAATTGCGCCGCCTGAGCCTAGTATTGTTTGCATGAGAGAGATAAGTATAATTGATAATTGAAATTACAAAATAAAACTAAACTCGTTAAACATTAACAATAATAATACTCAATATAAAGTACTTGGTAATCTAAAAGCAATACTTATTCTCTTCGATTAATTTCTTAGCAATACGTTGACGAGCTTCTTTTAAATTCATTGGTTCAATCTTCGTAAATCTACGAAGACCCATCAGCATCATGCGTTGTTCATCACCTTCTGCAAAAGAGTTGATGGCTTCTTTGCCTTGTATGTATGCTTTATCGAGCGACTCGTGTAGATACACTCTAGCCATATCAATCTGCAATGCCACTTCAGCTTCAGAATGTATTGATGCTAATTTTTCAGCACGCAATAATGCACTTTCTGCGATGTAAACTAAGCTTGCCATATCAGCAATATTCATGAGTATCTCTTGCTCTTTCGCTAAAGTCATCATGAATTTTTGCACCGCTGATCCTGCAACCATTAATGTTGCTTTCTTTAAATTTAGTAATGCCTTTTTCTCTTTCGCAAAAAATCCATCATCCTCTGCTCCGAAATCTGGAATCTCCATTAACTCTTTAGCAACATTCATTGCTGGCGTCATTAAATCTAATTCCCCTTTCATCGCACGCTTCAACATCATATCTACTGTGAGTAATCTGTTAATTTCATTGGTGCCTTCGAATATTCTATTGATACGCGCATCACGGTAAGCTCTATCCATTGGAGCCTCTGCTGAGTAACCCATACCTCCATAAATTTGAACTCCTTCATCGACTACATAATCCAAGGTTTCCGAGCCGTATACTTTTAGTACCGCACATTCTACCGCGTATTGTTCTGTACTTTTCAATTTCGCTTTCCCCGAATCCATTCCACCAGCTACTAATGCATCATAGGCATCGTCGATATTCTGACCTGCACGATAAGCCGCAGCTTCTGTACACCAAATTTTAGTCGCCATCTCTGCTAACTTATATCGTATAGCACCGTATTTAGAAATTGGAATATTAAACTGTATTCTTTCGTTCGAATAATTAATGGCTTTACTAGTTACTTCTTTACAAGCTCCAATAGCTGATGCACATAATTTTATTCTACCAATATTTAAAATATTTACAGCAATCTTAAATCCATTTTGTCTTTCTGATAATAAATTTTCTACTGGAACTTTACAATCGTTAAAAAATACTTGTCGTGTTGATGACCCTTTAATTCCCATTTTATGTTCTTCGGGATTCATCGTAATTCCTCCGAAAGATTTTTCAATAATGAAGGCTGATAAATTTTCATCATCATCTATTTTCGCAAATACAGTAAACACATCTGCAAAACCTGCATTGGTAATCCACATTTTTTGCCCGTTGATGATGTAATGTTTTCCATCTTCCGATAATTTTGCTTTTGTTTTCCCTGAGTTAGCATCCGAACCTGCATTCGGTTCAGTTAAGCAATATGCGGCTTTCCATTCTCCACTCGCTAGCTTCGGAATGTACTTCGCTTTTTGTTCTTCGTTACCATAATACAAAATTGGCAAGGTGCCAATACCTGTATGTGCTGATAAAGCTACCGCGAATGAATGTCCTGCTCCAACTTTTTCAGTAACAAGCATCGATGAATTAAAATCTTTACCGAAACCACCATATACCTCAGGCACTGAAACTCCTAATAAACCAAGCTCTCCAGCTTTATTCATTAAGCTTTCCATTAATCCTTCTTCCTGACTATCGATTCTATCGAGATTCGGATTCACTTCTGCTTCTAAAAAATCCACACAAGTTTGAGCAATCATTTTTTGCTCTTCAGTCCATTCTTCTGGTATAAAAATATCTTGAGCTAACGTTTCTTTAATTAGAAACTCTCCGCCTTTTGTTAGTGTTTTATCTGTAGTTGCCATATTATTGTATTAAGTATTATAGTATTTCAAAAATTCCTGCCGCACCTTGACCCGCACCAACGCACATCGTCACCATTCCATATTTATTATTTCTTCTTCGCATTTCACCAAAAAGTTGTACACTAAGTTTTGCACCTGAGCAACCCAATGGATGCCCTAATGCTATTGCTCCACCGTTCACATTGACGATATCTTGATTCAATCCCAATGTTCTTATTACCGCTAATGATTGTGATGCAAATGCTTCGTTCAATTCAATTAATTCGATGTCGGCTAATTTCATGTTTGCTGCTTTCAATGCCATTGGTATTGCTTCCACAGGACCAATACCCATAATTCTTGGAGGTACACCTGCAACAGAATAAGAAACTAATTTTGCGATAGGTTTTACATTTAATCGTTTCAGCATTTCTTCTGATACAACTAAAACAAAAGCAGCACCATCTGACGTTTGAGAAGAGTTACCAGCAGTAACCGATCCACCTGCATCAAACACCGGTTTTAACTTTGCTAATTTTTGAATATCAGTATCGGCACGTGGACCTTCATCTGTATCAAAAACAGTTGTACGTGTTTTCTTTTTACCATTCGCATCAAGATATATTTCTTCAATATTGATAGGAACAATCCCATCTTTAAATCGACCTTCATTTATGGCTGCAACTGCTTTTTGATGTGATGCAAATGAGAACGCATCTTGATCTTCTCGTGATACATTATATTCTTTAGCAACAGCTTCAGCTGTTAAGCCCATTCCCCAATAGTAATCAGGATTGTTTTTCGCAACTTCATAATTGGGTACAACTTTCCATCCACCAAAAGGAATTGGCGACATGGTTTCAACACCACCTGCAATAATACAATGCGACATGCCTGCACGAATTTTAGCCGTTGCTATAGCAATGGTTTCTAAACCCGATGCACAATAACGATTAACAGTCATGCCCGGGACCTTATCCGTTTTTAATCCCATCAAGGAAATCATTCTTCCTATGTTTAAGCCTTGCTCCGCTTCAGGTGTAGCGTTACCAACAATCACATCATCTATCCACTCTTTTTCTAATTGAGGGAATTCTAACATCATATGTGAAATCACATCCGATGCTAAATCATCCGGACGATAAAAACGCAGTTTACCACGAGGGGCTTTCCCTACTGCTGAACGATATCCTGCAATTATATAAGCTTCTTTCATATTAATTTCTTAGCGGTTTACCACCTTTTAAAATGGCTTGTAATCTTTCTAATGTTTTTCTTTCTGTACAAAGCGATAAAAATGCTTCACGCTCTAGGTCTAATAAATATTGTTCAGAAACAAGTGTTGGTTCACTCAAATCTCCACCACATAATACATATCCTAATTTTTCAGAAATCTTTTTATCGTGTTCGGAAATATAATGACCAGAGTACATGGTGTTAGCACCGGCATATACCATACCTAATCCTTGTCTGCCTAATACTCTAATATCTGTTCGCTCTGTAGGTCTTATATAACCAGCCTCTGCGAGCTCAATTGCTTTTTGTTTCGCATCAGTAAGTAATCTATTTTGATTCATACTAATGCTGTATTGACCTTGTTTCAAGTATCCTAATTCAAAAGCTTCTTCAGCAGAAGTAGAAACTTTTGCCATACCAATAGTTAAGAATTTTTCACGAAGTGTGTTCAATTGATAATCTCCATCGCGATAAGCATCAGCAAAACGCAATGCAAATTCTTTAGAACCACCGCCACCAGGAATAACACCTACACCAAACTCTACTAATCCCATATAGGTTTCTGCATTAGCTTGTACATGGTCAGCATGTAAACATAATTCACAACCACCACCAAGTGTTAAATGATGAGGAGCAGCAACAACTGGTATTGATGAGTAACGTACACGCATCATTGTTTTCTGAAACTGACGAATAGCAAAATCGATTTCATCGTATTCTTGCTCAACTGCCATCATAAATATCATGGCAATATTTGCGCCCGCTGAAAAATTCGCACCTTGATTTCCTACTACTAAGCCTCTGAAATCTTGTTCGGCTAAATCAATGGCTTTGTTAATACCCATTAGTACTTCACCACCAATGGAATTCATTTTAGTATGAAATTCACAATTCAAGATACCATCACCTAAATCGGTTATGGTTACTCCAGAATTACCCCATACTTTTTTGGTATTTCTTATATTATCTAAAATGATAAATGATTCTGCACCTGGTATCGATTTAAATTCTTTTGAGAATTGGTCATAATATTTTACTTGTGTATTCTCTGCAGAATAAAAAGATGATTTACCAGAGGCTAACATTTCTGTAATCCATGGCGCAACGGTCAGACCTTCTTTTAACATGGCATCTACGGTGCGTTGTACACCCAATACATCCCATATCTGAAACGGACCAAGCTCCCACCCAAATCCGGCACGCATAGCATCATCTAATCGGAATAAATCGTCGGTAATTTCTGGGATTCTATTGCTACAGTATGCGAACAACATGTGCATGGTTTTACGGAAGAAAATCCCTGCAGTATCGGTAGCGGTATTTAAAAATTGTAATCTATCTTTAAGATTATCCATGGTTTTCATGGCTTCTAAAGAAGATGATTTGAATTTCTGTTTAGGTTCGTAGTCTAATGTTTTTAAGTTAAGAGATAAAATTTCTTTTTCTCCTTTTTCGTTTTTCGTTTTCTTATAGAAACCTTGCTTAGTCTTATCACCTAACCAATTGTTGGCTTCCATTTTAGCAATAAATTCAGGGACTATGAATGCATCTTTGGATTCGTCATTCGGTAAATTATCTTGTAATCCACGCGCAACTTTAATTAAGGTATCTAAACCAACCACATCAGTAGTTCTGAACGTAGCTGACTTAGGTCGACCTACAATGGTACCGGTATAACGATCCACTTCATCAATACTTAATCCCATTTCTTCAACCATATGGAATAAAGACAATATAGAGAACACTCCAATTCGATTCGCTATAAATGCTGGAGTATCTTTGCACAATACCGTTGTTTTTCCTAAATACAAATCGCCGTAATGCAAAAGAAAATCGACTACCGATTGGTCTGTATCTGTAGTAGGAATAACTTCTAATAATGGTAGATAACGAGGAGGATTAAAGAAATGTGTTCCACAAAAATTCTTTTTAAAATCTTCGGACCTATTCGCGGTCATCAAGTGAATTGGAATTCCAGAAGTATTAGATGTAATTAAAGAACCTGGTTTCCTAAATTGTTCTACCTTTTCAAATAGGCTTTGCTTAATGCCTAGATTTTCTACAACAACTTCAATCACCCAATCACAATCTTGTATCCACGACAAATGATCATCAAAGTTTCCTGTCTTAATTAGTTTTGCAGTTGACTTTGTAAATACTGCAGAAGGGTTTGATGAAAGCGTTTGCTTCAAAGCTTCATTAACAATTCTATTTTTTACTATTGGATTATCTAATGTTAATCCCGATGCAGTTTCAGTATCTGTTAATGCTTTTGGTGCGATATCGAGTAAACAAACTGAAACCCCTGCATTGGCAAAGTGACATGCAATTCTTGATCCCATTACTCCGGAACCCAATACTGCTACCTTATTTATTTTTCTCATTGTAATTTCTTTATGCATATAGTTTTTCAATACCCTCAGCATATTTAGCGAGTATCGCTTTTCTCTTCATACTTAATTTTGGTGTTAACTCGCCTTCGTCGATACTAAACTCACGAGGCAACAGAATAAACTTTTTCATTTGTTCCCAACTGCCAAGTGTTTGATTTAAGTGGTCTACTTCTTTTTGTATTCGAGCTATAATTACAGGTTCATTTACCATAAGCTCATTAGTTGAGTATGCGATTCCTTTAATTACACACCAATCTTTTAAATGCTTAAATTCTGGGATTATTAGTGCGGCAGGGAATCTTCTGTTTTCTCCAATCACCATAATCTGCTCAATGAATTTAGACTCTTTAAATTTATTCTCGATCATTTGCGGTGCGATGTATTTACCGCCAGCAGTTTTGAATATTTCTTTTTTGCGATCCGTAATTTTTAAATAACGATTCTGCACCCACTCTCCAATATCACCTGTATGAAACCAACCATCAGCATCTAATACTTCATTAGTTGCTTCTTCATTTTTATAATAACCTTTCATGATGTTCGGACCACGCGCTAATATCTCACCATCACTTGCAATCTTTACTTCTACACCTGGTATTACTGGACCAACAGTACCGAACCAACGCATGCCTTTATCTATCCCATTTACAGCTACTACAGGTGATGTTTCTGTTAAACCATAACCCTGAAGCACCGGGATTTTAGCTGCCCAAAACACTCTCGCCAAACGTTCTTGCAATGCAGCACCACCAGCGCATATAGCTAATATTTCACCACCTAAAGCAGCACGCCATTTGTTGAAAATAATTTTGTTTGCAATAGATAATTGGAATTCATACCACCATCCATTTGCTCCATCATATTCATACTTTAACCCTAAATCTAAAGCCCAGAAAAATATTGCTTTTTTAATTCCCTTTTGCTCTGATCCTACTGCTACAATTTTATCGAATACCTTTTCTAATAAGCGAGGTACCGTAGTAAACATATGAGGATTTATTTCTTTTAAATTGTCTGAAATCTTTTCTAAACTTTCTGCATAATATATACTAACTCCCTTGCTCAAATACATATATACTACCATGCGTTCGAAGATATGCGACAATGGAAGAAAACTTAATGCTTTGTGTGAACCTTCAGGAATAAGTGGATTTGATGATTTGAAATTACTTACAATATTATCATGGGTAAGCATTACACCTTTTGGATTCCCAGTTGTTCCTGATGTATAAATTAAGGTAAGGATATCATCTGGTTTAACTTGTTCTCTATAGGCAATTATTTTATCCATTTCTGCTGGATCGCCCATTTCTTTTAATTCATCCCAATGTTTAACGTCCGAATGATTAATCTCTTCATAACTGAAAATATATTGAAGATCTGGGCATTCACTTTTAACACTGATAATTTTTTGATATAAATCTTCAGTTGCAACAAATACTACTTTAGTTTCTGAATTAATTAAAATGTATTTTAAATCTGCTTCAGAAAGTGTTGGGTATAAAGGCAAATGAATTGCACCCATTTGCATTACCGCAAAATCAACAACATTCCATTCGGGCCTGTTCGGCGACATGTTTGCAATTTTATCGTCTTTCTTAATGCCTAATTTCAGAAGTCCTAAACTTAATTCGTCTACTTGACTAATAAATGACTCCGTAGTAAGTCCGACCCACTCTCCATCTTTCTTTGCAGAAAAAATAGTTTTCCCAGGGTAATACATCTCAAGAAATGGCAATAAATCAAATACTCTAGTCATATTCATATTAACAGGTGTTTTTTGAATAAGTTACGAATTATTTTCTATTCAAGTATCTATAAATAACAATATATTAGTGAAATTAGCGTAGAAAGTAAAACTATATACCATTTCAGTATATAGTACAAATATATTACTATATTTAAATAAAACAAGATTATGAGTACAAAATATAACTTTTCTGCTGAACTGAGTCTAAAAATGCCCATTATAATGGCTCCTATGTTTTTAGTGACAAATATGCCGATGCTGAAAGCTTCAATTGATGCTGGAATACTTGGCGTATTCCCAACATTGAACTTTAGAAAAGATGGGGAATTAGATACCGTATTGACTGAAATATTAGCATACAGAGAAGGTAAAACTCATGGAAATATCGGTGTAAATCTTATTGTTCAGAAGTCGAACATCTTATTTGAAAAGCATTTAGAAGTATGTGTAAAACATAAAGTTCCCTTTTATATCACATCACTAGGATCGCCAGCAAGAGTAATAGAAGCAGCACATCAATACGGAGCAAAAGTATATTGTGATGTTACCAATTTAGTACACGCGAAAAAATGTTTTGATTTAGGATGTGATGGCTTTATAGCCGTTGGGCAAGGTGCTGGTGGACATGCAGGCAATAATCCATTACAGGTATTAGTACCTGCACTTCATAAGGAATTCCCGAACATGCCTATTGTTGCAGCAGGAGGAATTGCAACTGGAGAAGGCTTGTTATCTGTTATGGCATTAGGAGCTTGTGCAGCTTCCATTGGTACTCGTTTTATAGCTAGTACCGAAGCAAGTGTTAGCGCTGAATATAAAAATGGGATTGTGAATTCTGAAATGGATGATATTGTATTAACCGAAAAAATTTCGGGTACGCCATGTACCATTATTAATACTCCATACGCACAAAAAATCGGATACACTCAAAACTGGTTCGAGAAATTTATGTCGAAAAATAAACGCACGAAAAAATATTTTAAAATGTTCACCCAACTGAAAGGCATGAAACTATTAGGGAAATCAACCCTTTCGGGCTCTTATGAAACGTTATGGTGCGCAGGGAAATCGGTTTCGCTAATTAATGATGTGCAACCAATTCATACTATTGTTGAACAGATTTCAATAGAGTATACTAGTGCTTTAAAAGAATTGGGACAATAGAAATTGGACAAATGGACATTGGACACTGGACACTGGACACTGGACACTGGACACTGGACAAAAAAATAATCAAATAACTTAATAAATCAATAACTTACTAACTATGCTAAATCTAGAAAATATAGTTAAACGAGCTTACCAAAGTAGCTTCTGGTTAGGAATACTAAACTATGGTTTATGGTTTAAGATCCCTTTTAATAAGCCTCATCGTTTACGAGTTATTTCATTAAGTGAAAATTCCATAACCGTTAAAATACCTTATATCAGAAAAAATTTAAATCATTTAAAAGGAATTCACGCTTGTGCATTAGCAACGGCAAGCGAATATGCTTGTGGATTTTTATTGATTAGTAGATTAAGTGCAGATAAATATAGATTGATTATGCGCAGTATGCATGTTGATTATACTAAACAAGGGAAGTCTGACTTGTTTGTTAAGTTTAATCTTTCAGAAGAAAGAATTGAAATAATAAAAAATAAACTTCAGAATGAACCTCAGTGTTTAGAGATATTAGAGGTTGAAGTAAGAGATGCTCAACAGAATTTAATTTCTGTAGCGAAACTGGAGTGGCAGTTGAAGGAATGGACTAAAATAAATTCTAAATTGTAAATTGTAAATTATTTGTTTTACTTACAATTTACAATTTACAATTTAGAATTTTATTTATTTTTTTTCGGTGCTACAGGCGCAGCCATCTCTGCAATTAATTTATCATTAAGTGCAACGTAATCTGTACTTCCAGCTTTTGCAGCAATTTCTTTTGATAACATAGCGGCTTCGGTTGCAGCTATTTTATTATTTAGTTTTTTGTAGATTTTAGCTTTTAAATGAACCATCCAAAATGCATCCGGGCGACCAGCAATTGCTAGGTTTACCCAATCTAAAGCTTTATTTAAATCTTTATCATTTTCGAAATAATAACTCGCTGCCGAGAAATATGAATTTGCATCTGGTTTTGGATTTAATGTTTTTTCTATGCTAGCAGAAATCTTAGCATCTATATCTGTAGAAATATTAAATGTCACTTTCGTTTTATCCCATTCTAAACTCATTTTACAAGTATTCGCAGTAACATCTGCTATTGAAATTGTAAAATTCTCAACAGCTGTATTTGTTTGTGGTTTTACTTTGAAACGAATTGCATCATTCTCTTCTTTGTAATCACCTGGATCGCCTAATCCCCATAACTTAATATTTTTATGGAAGATGATTGTCCATTCCATTTTACCTGGTATAGTATATAAAGCATATTCACCTGCTGTTAACTTATTACCTTCGATGGTTACATCATCGGTAAACGATACTTTTGTAGATGCATTGGCACCTGTTCTCCATAATTTATCAAATGGAACTAAATCGCCAAAAATAACACGCCCTTTTGCTTGTGGACGAGAATAGTTAACTGAAATTTCTCCTAAACCAAAAGCTTGTTTAAAACTCGCATTCGGACTAGGTTGTGGTGTTTTAATCTGGGCAAATGATAATGTGCCCATTAAACACATGATTAGCGTAAGTCTGATTTTTTTCATAAGGTGGTTTTTAATAAATATAGATAACTAATTTAAAGAAATCTTGTTTTAGTCTTTAAAAATAAATTGTAAAATTTTGGATAAAGGCTTCATCAATAAAGTATAAAACTTTGGCTGCACACCATTTACAGTCCAAGCTCTCCTATCATCTCTATTTGCATTTAAACGGTGCTGTAAGCTACGGTTACTCAATCCACCTTCTCGCATCAATACAAATACTTTAGGGATATATGCCAATTTAATGTTCTTCACATGTATTACACGTAACATAAACTCATAGTCGGAAGCAGATGGCATATCTGTACGAAAAACGCCAAATTCATCATATACTTTTTTGCGAACATAAAAAGTCGGATGAGGTGGCATCCACCCTTCTAAAAATTTACCGGGTCTATAGGTTCCAGATTTCCAGAATCGAATAACCTTACTAAGGTCATTTTGCTGCACATATTTTAAGTCGCCATAAACACCTGAGATTGTCTCATCATTAAAGGCCTTCATTACATCATCTAACACATTATTGTCAGCATAAACATCGTCAGCATTTAAAATACCTATTACATCTCCTGTGGCCATAGCAATACCCTTATTCATTGCATCGTAAATGCCATTATCTTTTTCGGAAATCCATTTCGAAATTACTCCTTCATTTTTTTGAATAATTTCAACAGTATTATCTTTCGACAATCCGTCTACCACTATATATTCAATATTTGGATATGTCTGCTTTGAAATAGACATAATAGTATCTGCTATTGTTGCAGCTGAATTATAACAAACTGTTATGATGCTAATTTTCATTGCTATGCTCTAGCGATATAAAAGTTGTCCATTACTAATACATCCATCTTCGTTCTTAAATAACAATCTAAGGCTTCTTGAGGTGTATTCACAATAGGTTCGTTTTCATTAAACGAGGTATTCAACAAAATTGGAACACCCGTTTTTTCATTAAAACGTTCAATAAGGCGATGGTAAATTGGTTCGTTCAATTTATCCACTGATTGTAATCTTCCGGTACCGTCAACATGTGTTACTGCCGGAATTTTATCTCTCATTTCGGGTTTAATAATGAACACCTTTTCCATGAATGGTACTTCGTCTGTTTGTTCAAAATAATCAGGAACTTTTTCAATTAAAATAGAAGGAGCGAATGGTCTAAACGACTCTCTTCTTTTAATTTTTAGATTTAATATTTCTTTCGCATCGTTTCTACGAGGGTCGGCAATAATAGAACGGTGCCCTAATGCACGTGGACCAAATTCTGCTCTCCCCTGATACCATCCAATAACTTGTCCATCGATAATACGATCAGTTACAATATCAATTAATGCTTCTCTATCCTCAAAATATTGGAATGCTACATTATTACGTGTTAAAGTTTCTTCAATTTCTTCTTTAGTAGCTTTGTATCCGTAATAGCCAGTTTTACTAACTAGTGTTCTTTTATTTTTTTCTGTTTGATGGTAGTAATACAATGCGGATCCAATGCTTGTACCAGCATCATGCGCTGCAGGAGGTATATACAAATTTTTGAAACCTGTATTTAATATTATTTTACCATTTGCTACTGAGTTTTGTCCAACACCACCAGCTAAGCATAAATTTTCTGATTTAGTTTTCAAACGTAAATGTTCAGCCATATGGAAAATAACTTCTTCGGTTACTGCTTGAACACTCGCTGCTAAATCCTTATGGTATTGACTTAACTCTTCCTCTTTACCTCTAGCTGGCCCAAATGATTTTACGAACTGATTCGAATACATCGTATCAACAAACGGAATTCCGTCTGTCCATGTCATGTTTACACCATTACGTGTATGGTTAAAGTAATTTAAATTCAATTTGAACAATCCATCAGAAGTTAATTCTATAACCTGACGAACTTGCTCTTTATACAAGGCTTTGCCATATGGCGCCAAGCCCATCACTTTATACTCATCACCATAATGAGGAAATCCTAAGTATTGAGTAAATGCGGTATAAAACACCCCTAAGGAATGAGGATAATTTACTTTATCAAGTACTGTAAGTTGATTGCCTTTTCCATAAGATGTCATAACAGAAGAGAAATCTCCGAAACCATCAATTGATAAAACGGCAGATTCTTCGAAAGGAGAAACGAAAAAAGCACTAGCTAAATGAGAACGATGATGCTCAACATTTACAAACTTAGCTTTCATTGAAGAAAACTGATCTGAGAAGTGCAAGCGAAATTCATCTTCAATATTACCAGCTTTTCGAATATTAGATACTCTATCTTTTATATTTCCTATGCTTAATCTATTTTTTAAAGCGCTAATAACCTTCAAGCCAAAATTAGCATACGGATCTCTCGAAATAGTAATAACATCAATATCTTTAAGGGTTAGACCCGCATCTTCTAAACAGAATTTTATTGCTTCGCTAGGAAAACCAGCCCAATGCTTAATTCTCCTAATTCGTTCTTCTTCTGTGGCAGATACTACTTGTCCGTCTATTAACAAACATGCAGATGCATCTCCATGATAGGCATTAAGTCCTAGTATTTTCATATTTCTCGTTGAATCTAATGGCAATAACCATCATTGCAAAAATAACAAAATAAGAGATGATATTGAAGATGAAATGATGGTCGATGTTAATATTACTCCATTCAGTATAGGCGATACCAACGGCAGATATTCTCAAAATATTTAATATATAGATGATTAATAAACCTACAAATAAATATGTTCTACGCACAAGATATTTAAATGGATAAGATAGTGCCAAAGCAATTTGAATACTCATTATACCATATCCTAAACAACTATACCCGACCCCGACACGCACTCCATCAATTATTTTCAAATGATAGGGTAATCGTATAGTGTCATAATTAAATATAGATAAAACTAAAGATGAAAAATAAATAATCGACTCGCGTAACCATCGAATATAATTCAAATGTTGATCTAAAAACGATGAGTAAAACCTTCCGCCCTCTCCAGTAATTCCAATAAATAACTCGTTAAAGTAGTATAGCAATAAAAAAATGATGATGAATCGAGAGACAAAAAATATTTCACGATAATTTTTTTTCGAATTTGCTTTTAATTCAAAAATATTTTGATCGACCGTTCGTCTGTACCAATAGGCTTGTAAATAATGAAACTTGGAACCAGTATAACCATCTAGGAAACCTCCTAATATGATATATCGAGATAAGAAATAAATAATCGGACGGACAAATAGTGGCATTCTATTCCACATATTTTTTAAAAACAACCTACGTTGATCCTGATTACCAAATAATCGTCCAGGGTTAGTTAGCAATTTCTCGTATTCTTCTTGAGCTTGAAGTTTAGCATATTTAACATGTTTGCTCTTCCAGAATATTAAATCTTCTTTTAGGTTATTCTCAATCATGTCTGATTGTAAACGTGCCGTCTTACCTTTAACATAGAAATGATGATCCATCAATTCAGATTCATCCAAAAACACATCATCTTTTTTGAAGAGTTTTAGTAGAAAACGATTTTGATATCCACCGAATCGAATCCATTTCTCTAAAAAATAATTTCTTCGTCTAATATAAAATCCACTAGTCGTAATTTCTTCTTTTGAACTAAACAACTCCATCAATTCTAAATTTAACTCTTGCGTAATGGTTTGGTCTGCATCTAATCCCAATACCCAATCTACATCTTCAGGTAGTTGCGTTAATGCGAACTTCCATTGTTTTGTGTGAGTTTCAAACTTATTTGCGATAAATGTTGCACCAAATGCTTTTGCTATTTCTTCAGTTCCATCTGTAGAAAATGAATCTATAACAAATACATTTGCATTTAAGCCCTTAATACTCTCGAGGCATTTGGGAAGATTGAGCTCTTCATTAAATGTTAAAATTACTACAGCTAAGTTATTGCTCATAGAATTAATGTGAGTTCAACGATGTGTTGTACATCGCAATGTACCTATTAGAAATATTCGCTTCTGAGAAATTACTCTCTATAATAGAGGTTGAAGTCTCTCTAATGTTTTTCAATTTTTGCGGACTTGTTTTGCTTTCATTTAAAACTTCTTCTAAATTATTTACAGAGCTATCATACACCCAACCTAAATTATTGTCCGAAACAAAATCAGATAAGCCTACATTTTTCGAAACAATTACAGCAGTGCCTTGTGCCAAAGATTCTAAAACAGTATTCGCGAAATTCTCATCTTTAGAAGGAAGTATAAATACATCTGCATTTGCATAAGATCGAATTTTGTCGTCATTATACAATGCCCCTTTCCAAGAAATACTATTTTCTATCATCAGTTTTCTAGACAATAATTTTAATTCTTCTATATAGTTTGAATCGCCATCGCCTACTATACTTAGGTGGTAATTAAAACCCACTTTACTCAATGCACTAAACAAATCCTCTAACCCTTTTTTGGGATGAATCCTAGACAAAAACAACAAATTGAAAATATCAGAATTTTCACTTCTAATTACATTTTGAGACTTTGAATTTACATCAACGTAATTTGGTACATCAATTAAAGTATAGCGTGGATTTAATTTATCTAATTTCTGTTTCTCATCATTACTAGTCACATGAATTATAGCATTTTTCAATAAATAGTTCCCAATAAGGTTGTGAATAATCTTTTTTACAATAGAATGCTCAATTGTATATGGGCTAAGCATTCCCCTCGGACTAATAATATATTTCCAAGATTTTATTTTACAAATAAGTGCTGTTAAAACTGCGACAGTATTCCACCACGACTGTATATGTATTACCTGGTATTCGCCACCATGTTTCCATAGATAGCGCAGCATACCAATCGACAAATGAGAATGGTCTTTAGTTTGACGCTTGAAAAATCTAATATTAACACCATCCATTTGTAAAGGGTGTAGTGTATCAATTGTTAAGTTCTCCTTACCATTTGCATTAGTTGACAGCACAAACACTTCGTTATGTTTCAATAAATTTTCAGCTAAATAAGCTACCGAAAATATTGGTCCGCCGTAAACAAATGCAGGCTTATAAGAAGGAGTAATGATTAAAATTTTCACTTCTAACGGCTGTTTACTGAATGAAAATACTTTGGATTTGGAATGATATAGTTAAAACGCTTCATGGTGAATAATACAATGAACATGGATACAATACCCCAAAATATTGAGTTCACTAAAAACTCCATGCAATTTCCTCTATTCATAATTTGAAACAAGCCTAAGTATATCCAAATGGTCCCTAAGTTATAACCACAGAATAAATATTCTGCAGCAGTGTTGATTAAAGATGTTATTGCACCAAATGCAAATAATACCAAAAACACAAACAACAATCCACCAGATAAATAGGCATCCACAACAATTGGAGGCTTAGCCGATACAAGCATTTGTTGATTAACTACACCTACTTCATATACTCTTTTCATTACATGCTCTTCAATGTCGGGTTTATCAGGCCAAAATAATCGAGGTAATATAAATCGAAATGAATCCCATATAATTGTTATTCCATAATAATTAATTTCTGAAGGAACTTTACGTTTGTATTCATTTAACATGGAGATTTCAGAGGCTCGAGTAACTAAAAACTCCCAGTTGTCATCGTAGACATTAATCTCCCCAGATTGAATGGCATCAATTGCTGATTGTGCTGCTTCAGATGATTCTACACCCTCAGCCCATGCTTGATTTCTATATGTAGCATTAAAACTAGGTAAGAAAAATACAACCAAAAAGAATATAGGTAATGCCGAAAAGATAACTGTTCTTTTATATCGTGGATATAAATAGGCTGCAAAAATGATTATGGTAAAAATAATTGGCTCTTTCCAACCAGATAATAGTACTTGAGCAAAATTTATAGCGAATAATACATAAGCCAAAATATAAAATTGTGCCTTTTTATTATCTGATTTATAAAGTATTGATATAATAGAAGAAATATAAGCAAAATCTGCTGCCTTCACAGAGAACTGACTAAGACCTGGAATAAATAGAAATACAAATTTTAAAATTGTTAAAAGTACAGCTGCTTTCAAGAAAAAATTAGCATCTATCTTTTCTTCATTTACAATCCATTTTATGTTTTTCTTATATTGAAGAAAAAACAATAACCCAAAAGAATAGGCCGCATGCGCTAAAGCATAAATTCTTTGACTAGCTGCGGTTTCATCAAGTGTTGAGTAGTCAATATAAAACACCGGCGATTTAATGAAATTCTTATACCCTAACACATCTAAATAAAAAAACACAGAGGTTAAGCTCATGTATCCAACAAATATTAATTGACCTAAAAACATAGGTCGCATAAATTGATGACTTAAATCAAAATCTTTAGGGATAGGACGAATTACGCCGTAATACACTAATATTAAATTCAGAATGGAACCACCCCAAGCAATGCTATATGAAACAGCGGGGTTACTTGCTAAAAGCGAAGCAAAAAACCAGGGTATAAATAAAATAAGATATCGTAAGTTAAACATTCTTTAATAAGGCGTTTTCAAAATTAACAACTAATTTATTTATTGACCAATCTTTAATATTGATGATGGACTTCTCTTTCATCTCCATTAATATGATATTATGTTGAATAAGCTCTTTCATCTTTACAGATAACATATCACTATTACCAGCTTCAAATATATACCCATTATTGGTAATTAAATCAACAGCGGAACCAACTTTATCACTTGCAATTATAGCTAATCCACAATTCATGGCTTCATTTATTCCTAAGCCCCATGTTTCTGAAACCGATGGCAATACAAAAACGTCAGCTGAACGATAAATCATTGGCATTTGAGATTGATTCATAAACCCTACAAAACGAATATTGGGGTCTGTTGAAGACATATTTTTTAACATCTCTTCATCAGGGCCATTCCCTACCATTAGTAAAGTGCAGGGTTGATCTTTCAAATTCAATTTCGCTTGAATAAGTGTTTGTAGATTTTTTCTGTATTCAAATTTCCCAGTATAAAGAAAAACTGTATGATTCTCTGGGATTTTCAATTCAGACTTAAAATCTGCGACCTTACGCTTTAACTCATCAGTATAAACAACAAACCTAGATTCATTAATTGCATGAGGTGCAAAAAAAATGTTTTCTTCTTTAAAACCTACCCATTTATAATACTCTTTGTTGTTACTTCCTACAGCAATTGGGTAATCTACATTTCTATAGATCCAATTTAAGTATAATCTTCTGATTAAATTTTTGAAAGATGATTGCTTAGTTAGTAGATGAGAATCTCCTCTGAAATAAATTGGCACCTTGCCTTTGAAATACTTCAAAACAGATAGATGACTTTTAAAACTCCATCCAAAAACAACAATTTTATCTGGATTATACTCTTCTATTCTTTGTATAATATCTGGATTCACTATGCCATTAAAATGATGTGTCCCGGGATCTTGTGCTGTATTATTTAGAAACTCGTATGAATAACCTTCTAATAAAGGAACATCCCATTCTACTACTCGATTGAATCCTGGATCAAATTTATTTATGGATTGTTCTCCCCAAGTATAAAACACTTTTAGATCTATATTCCCACGCTCTACTAGTCCAGTTAATATTGGCACATAGTATTGTATAGGATGAGATATAATAAATGCTACTTTGACTTTACTCATTTATATTTCGAGATTTAAAATTCTAAATTTAGGAGAGTCAATAATAATTTTTTTCACATATTCAAGATCTCTTACATAAATTAAATTATCAAAATCGTGTAGTTTTGCTGGTATTAGTACTCTTCTAAATGGATCATATTCAAAAGATTGAAACCCATATGATTTTAACTTTTCATCAATGTCAGTATCTTTAAACCCATAATTCATTCCACTCCCATTTAATTCAATTATAATTGCTTTTAATGAATTCTTTTTAAGAGTTTCTTCCCCTCCATTTAATACTTCTAATTCAAAACCTTCAACGTCAATTTTCAATAGACTTGGGTTTTCATTATTTAATATCGCATCAAGCGTGTTCACTTCAATTTTCTTAGTAGTCGAGTTTGCTTCACTTGAATTTACAACATGATTCATTGAGGAATCTTGTTCATCTGAAAACAATAATTCTCCCTTTTGGGAAGAAAGCCCAATGTTCATTAATACTGTATTTTTAGAAATATTATTTAATGATATATTTTTATGCAATTGATTAAATGTATTTGGAACTGGTTCAATACAATAAGTGTGTGCGCCAATCTCTGCTGATGCTAAAACTGTATAACTTCCGATGTTAGCCC
>CAJBVG010000112.1 GCA_903958995.1 uncultured bacterium
AATATGAGTGTGAATTATTCTATTCATAAAGGTTGGTTGAAAAATACTCAACTCGGATTAATTTCTTCTTTTGTTGGTGACCGTTTTGCTGGAAGATCAACTAGAGTTACTATACTGAATGATAACTATAAACTAATTCCACTATCTTCATATATCTTGTTTGATGCTACAATTTCATATCTGTATAAAAATTGGAGCGCAAAAGGTAAATTGGCAAACATTACTGATGTGTTGAATTATAATATTCATGATGATAATAGTTTGAATCCAATTGCCCCAAGAAATTACAGTTTAAGTTTATCCTATTTGTTTTAAAAATGAAGTTTGATAAAAGAATAATACATCGCGACCTTGGTTACTTTTATGTTGGATTAATTATATCATTTGCCATTTCAGGTATGATGATGAACCATAGAAATCAATGGCATCCGGAGAAATATGTATTAGAAAAATCTGCATTTCAAATCTCACCAATAGAAGAATCGATGGTGACAGATTCCTTAGCTCAAGCAATTCTGAAAAAACACGGCATTCAAGATAAATTCCGCAGACAATCCATCAAAAAAGGCGAGTTGAGAATATCTTGTGAAAAAACAGATGTCGATATTGATTTAAAAACTGGTGCCGCTGAAGTTACCTCGTTCATCAATACCCCAGTAATTAGTCAACTCATGAGGTTGCATAAAAACACTTCCAATTGGTGGATATATTATGGAGATATTTTTGCCTTATCACTCATTACTATCGCATTAACAGGCACAACCTTATTAGCCAAATCAAAGAACTCCTTCCGCCGAAGAGGCTGGAAACTAGCCCTAGCAGGGCTCATTTTCCCCTTATTGGTCCTCTTCCTCCTCTCGTAGTTCCTATTAGTAACTCGTAATTCGTAGCTCGTACCTCGAAAATGATTCTAGTCCAGAGTCCTTTGTCCAATGTCCAATTAGCACATTAGCACATTGTCTAATTAGCACATTGTCCAAATTGTCCAATTAGCACATTAGCACATTGTCTAATTAGCACATTGTCCAAATTGTCCAAATTAGCAAATTATTTCTATCTTGCTCTTTCAAATAAACCCCAAAAAAGATGAATTTATCATTTGACTTTGAGAAACCGATTGCTGATTTAGTAGAGCAATTAGAGAAGGTATCGCAAGTAGCAGAGAAATCTAAAGTGGATGTTTCTGCAACCATCAAAGAGTTGGAAGAAAAAATTGAACTCACGAAAAAGAATTTATATAGCAACTTAACCGGTTGGCAAAAAGTTCAAATATCTCGTCACCCAGAACGCCCTTATACCTTACAATACATAGAAACCATGTGCGATGATTTCATCGAGTTACATGGCGATCGTACAGTAGGAGATGATAAAGCGATTGTTGGTGGATTAGGAACCTTGAACGGGCAAACAGTAATGTTTATTGGTCACCAAAAAGGAGCAAATACCAAAATGCGTCAGTACCGTAACTTCGGTATGGCTAATCCAGAAGGATATCGTAAAGCACTTCGTTTAATGAAAATGGCGGAGAAGTTTAATGTGCCTGTTGTTACCCTTATCGATACTCCAGGAGCCTTCCCAGGCTTAGAGGCGGAAGAGCGTGGTCAAGGTGAAGCAATTGCAAGAAACTTATTAGAAATGTCGGTATTGAAAGTGCCAATCTTATGTTTCATCATTGGCGAAGGAGCTTCTGGTGGTGCATTAGGATTAGGTATCGGCGATAAAGTTTATATGTTAGAATATACTTGGTATTCTGTTATTTCACCTGAATCTTGTTCTTCTATTTTATGGAGAAGTTGGGACTTCAAAGAGCGTGCAGCTGATGCATTAAAACTAACTGCCGAAGATATGTTGAAGAATAAACTAATTGATGGTATTGTTAAAGAACCATTAGGTGGTGGACATCAAGATCCAACTACAATTATCGAAACGGTAAAGAATCAAATTATACACGACCTAAACGAGTTATGCAAACTCGACGTTGATAAACGTATTGCACAACGTATTGATAAATTCAGTGCAATGGGAGTCGTAGTCGAATCATAGAAATGTCGAAGTGTCGAATTGTCAAAGCGTCAAAAGGTGATTCATGTTCGTCGAAGCGTCCTCGCTTCGACTTTTTTTTTATTGTCGAAGTGTCATGTTCGTCGAAGCGTCCTCGCTTCGACTTTTTTTGTTTATTGTCGGAGCGAGGACGCTCCGACGAACCTCTAAATTTCTATCGTTTCATCCAGAGCAAATCGTATATACAGTTTAGAATAT
>CAJBVG010000113.1 GCA_903958995.1 uncultured bacterium
AATCGCCTCACCCTAAATCCCTCTCCAAAGGAGAGGGATTTTATAAAGTTTGACTACTTATTACTTTTTAGTTGGAGTCACATTAGATTAACTTCGGCTCTGCTCATTGACTTGCATCGAAGAACGAACAAGTCCCTCTCCTTTGGAGAGGGATTTAGGGTGAGGCTTATTGTCGGAGTGAGGACACTCCGACGAACGACACTCCGATTTAGGGTGAGGCTTATTGTCGGAGTGAGGACACTCCGACGAACGACACTCCGATTTAGAGTGAGGCAAATGTCGGAGTGCCCTTCGGCTCCGCTCAGGGACCGGCTTCGATGAACGACATTCCTACGGACGGCACAAACGAACAAAAAAAAAGCCCCGAACTTTGTCGAGGCTTCTTTAATGATTATTTAAAATCTAGTAAAATATAATTCTATTGTCGACAATCTTAGCTGATTTTTTCAATCCTTCTAAGAACTCATTATCAACACGGCTTTTGCTCATGTTAAATTGATCGATTTTATTGTTAGTGTAATCAGGTAAAGGTAAAGCATCAACAAAATTGTCAACGTATACTAAGTAAACACCTCTTTCGCCTTCTAATGGACCAATTAGTTTGCCTTTCTCAGAACCGAAAACAGTACCTACAACGCTAGCTTCTCTAGCAACACCTGGGATAATTGGCATACCAAAAGATAAACCAGCTGCTGGGTTAGCAACAGTTCCTAATTTTTGCGCTACTTGTTCGATACGAGCATTACCTGCCATTGCAGCAGTCATCTTATCTTTCAATAGAGCTACTTTTTTCTCTTTACGTGCACCAGCTTCTAATTCAGATTTTAAATATTCCATTGGAACAGTACCTGCATTTTTAACTTTCGTTAAACGTGCGAATACATATTTATTACCTGCTTCAAATAATGGTGAGATATCATCAACATCTGCTTTATAAGCCCAACGAATTAATTCTCTAGGACTTTCAATACCTGCTACGAAACGATCTGTTTGTTTAATATCATCAGCTACTCTTTTACTAAATCCATCTGTTAATTTCAATGCATCAAATTCTTTTGCAGAACTTAATGAAGATAATAATGTATTTGCTTTACCAAATAAAGCTTGAGTAGTAGAGTTACTTGGTGTAATAGAACGGTCGATTACTCCAACTGTAATTTGTTTGTTGAAGTTTTTCTGATCAGTGATTTCAATAATATGGAATCCAAATTGTGATTGAACTACTCCAATTTTACCTTTCGTTCCTTTGAAACAAAATTCAGTAAAAGGTTGTACCATTTTCTTGTTATCAAAGTATCCTAAATCACCACCTTGGCTTTTAGAACCATCTGTAGAATATTGCATAGCTAATGCTGCGAAGTTTGCACCATTATCAATTAATGTTTTCAAACTATCTGCTGTTTTTTTAGCTGCTTCAGCACTACTTCCATTGATTAAGATATGGCGAGCACGAACTGAATCTGGTAAAGATTTGATGCCAATTAATTTCGCTACTTTATAAGAACCAGCATCGATAAACGGACCATAAACAAATCCTTGAGGCTTGCTAAACATAATAGTATCAAGCGAAGCAGGCAATTCACCCTTTTTCGCGTAAGCACCATTGTATTTAGTTTCAGCGTTTAAGTTAACATATGATGAATCGTTTGTAGAACTCGCTAATCCTGCAGTTTGCTCATCAATCCATTTTTTAGTTTCAATGGTATCTTCTTTAGAAGGAGTAACATCTATAGAAACATAGTCAAAGCTTCTAGTATTTTCCGCTTGCTTATATTTGTACTTGTTTGCGTTGTAGTAATTACTGATATCAGATTCTGATACAGTTACTGCTGAGTCAGAAACAGTAGTATAGTCAAGCATTACAAAAGTTGCATTTGCCGACTTGTTTTTCTCCATGTAATCTGCTTTTGCAAATGCAGTAGGAACATACATACCTGCTTTAACTGCGTTCATGTATTTCTGACGAACACGTTCTTCTTGAATTGCTTTTTCGAAGTTCAACCATTGTGCACGTGTTTCACCACTTGGATCTTGTTGATCCATGTTTTTCAAGAAATTCAAAACTTGTGCTGGATCGAATGCTCCAGTTTGTGGGTTTGAAAAAGCACGTCGAACTTCTGGATGAGGATTAGAACCTTGCACCATATCAAATAATTCTTCTGGAGAAACTTTGATATTTGATTTTGCAATGTGCTCTTTCATCACCTCATCATAAACCACTTGATTCCAAGTTTGGTCTACTAAGTAACCTGTCATGCTTTCATTCAAATTACTTTGACCTGTGCTTTTTTTGTATTGCTCAATATTAGCGTCAAGTTTCGTTTGAAAATCTGCGATTTCAACTTTATTTCCGTTAATCACACCAATCTCCTTTGGAGCTCCACCGAAAATATTTTGTCCTGAAATTAGAACATCACCTGCTAAAAATGCAACAATAGCAAAAGCAATAACACCTACTAGTAGGCCGCCTCTATTGCGCATTGAATTCATTAATCCCATACCTATTTTAATTGTAAATTGTAAATTTTAAATTGTAAATGTCCTCTTAAGATAATGGCATATAATACCCCTTACCCACAAGGAGGCGCAAAATACAAAAAAATATCTTGTTAAGAAATCCTTTTTTTTCGAATTGAATAGAATCTCCAAGCTGCGAAAATTGTAGCTAATGACATGGGAATGAAATCTTTATAGATTATTCGCTGAACTAGAAATACATAGATCGTGGCTAACAAACAAGCCATGAAAATGACTAGCCACATATTTTCCTGAAATTTATTGTTTTGTTTCATCTAAGCTAACGCTCCCTCTATATTTATAAATCCTATAATTAGTGAAATTCTGATTGGCCTCCATACCCTCGCCAAACATCACATCAGTTTTGGTAGTGATGCGTACAAAGCTATTGGTATAGATCTTTTTCGTTTTTTCATTCCAAATCAATCTTTCTGTATCCAATCGTTCACCTTTATTATTGATTACCACTACACTATCTTTTACTTCAATAATCCCTTGGTTCTCAAATTTTCGTCCGTATTTGGCAGAAAGTGTACTTTCGATAACATTGTTTGGACCGTAAAACTCTACAAAAACACCTGCTGGCATCTCATGGTAAGCATTTGCTACTTTAAAGAATTTAAGCACTGGTGTTAAGAGCTTTGCACGAACGATTGACGAATCGCTGTAAATAAGTTCTACTTCTCGACTAGTTTCTACGGGCAAACTCACTTCATTTGATGCGATTTTCTCAACTTTAGATAAGTCGGTTTCGCAACCAACAAGCATTATACTTAAAAGCAAAATTGAAACGCTCGTAGCTCGTAGCTGGTAATTCGTAATTCGTAAGTATTGTTGAATTCGAATTAATGTATACGAAATACAAAGTACGAAATACGAAGTACGAGATTTAGTCATATTTACGTTGAATAAACCACTTATCGCAGAAATTAAATCCTGCGTGAACACCCATGAATTGCTCTTTTATTAATCCAGAATTCGTAGTACCACGCTGCCCAATTTCCAGGGCTAGGTTAATGCGTGAAGCTGATTTTGGTAAAGGTAATCCGAACCCTAACGATAATGACATTTGATTAATGTCTTCTCCTGCGATATTTACATATGATTTATTGTAATTAAAGCCAAATCGATATTCTATGTTTTTAAAATAGTTGCCAACTGCCATATAATCTGGGGTAATTGAACCACCTAAATTAAAATCGAATGTATTACTTAGATTCTGTTTAGTATCGAATATGCTTAGAGTTGACCAATTACCTAAAGTAACATCTGAACCAAACATCCAATGATTAGTTTTGCCATAAGAAAATCCTAATGAATTTATCATTGGATAAACAACCGTACCTTTTTGATCAACTGTATTTTGAGTAGTATCAATAGTACGTTCTAATTCATTTTGATAATAGTATCTAGTAGAGATGGTGTTTCTTGTAGAAGAAAGATTAGTGCTAGGATTTCCATTCAATCCAATAATTAAATATTTATTATTCAACAAATTCATTTTATACTGAATACCATAATTAAAGAATAAGCTGCCGATATAGGTTGAGTTTGTTTGTTTAATATTTAGGAATCCAGTAGAATCAGGAAATTCATTGGCCTTGGTACGATCTAACGTTCCGAATAAGTATGATGCATTAACGCCTACACTTAAATTTTTTGTAATGTTATAAGCCGTACCTAAGTAAAATTGATTTAGTCCGCCCTCTCCTTTAAAAATTTGTGTAACTGGAGTATCTAAAAAAGTTGTACTAATATTTGACTCATAACCCATACCAGATACTGGTACTAACCCGAAACTAGCTCCCCATTTCGGAGATATAGGGAATGCAATTTTCAAATAACTTAATGCTGCATTATTTCTAAAAGCGGAACCTGTGCTATTTTCTAATTTCAAGAATGAACCAAATGCTCCAACTTCGAAGGTTGTCCATTGCAATGCTGAATAAGAAGCAGGATTTTGGGTATTTATTGCGTTATCTAAACGCAAACCATTTGCAATGCCACCTAAACCAAGACTAATAACAGAATTGTTTTTCTGCAATTGACCTAAGCCAAATTGAGAATATGGGGTACTGGTTACATTTTGAGCATTTGAATAACTCCCAAGAGTAACGAATAAAAGAAGTAGAACTAGTTTATTTCTGTTGAACATTGTATTGTAATATCGTATTTAAGCCTTCAGCGACCAAATCCGGACGCGCAAAGATGCTATTTTTAACCTGAGTATCAAAAAATGCTAAGTCGCCACCACACATTAACACTTGTAATCGTGGGTGCTGGTATTCATAAGTGCCTATTGTTCCAAGAATTTCTTGAACCACACCGTTCATTACCCCTGATTTTATTGAATTCTCTGTTGTATCACCAATTAAAACTGGCTTTCTAGCATCAGGTTGAATTAACGGCAATTGGGCTGTAAAAGTATTCAGGGCTTTAAATCGCATATTCACTCCTGGAGAAATTCCACCTCCTAAATATTCGGCTTTAGGATTGATAAAATCATATGTAATGCAGGTTCCCATATCAATACAGAGAACAGGAAGATTGGGCATTAACTGAAAAGCAGCACAAACGGAAGCTAAACGATCGAGGCCAAGGGTATTAGGACTATTATACTTATTTATGATAGGGAGTAGTGTTAAATAATCAAACTTTATAAAAGTAGAATGAGCATTTAAAAAAGAAATGTTTTCATCATTGGCATTGCCAACATGTGAGTAAATACTGGCTTGAATGGAGTATTCCTTGAAAATTTTATCGAGTAAGAAAACGTCTAATGATTCGAACTTAGCACGCGCTGTGATTTTGTCTCCATCAAATATGTAGACTTTGGTAAACGTGTTGCCTTTGTCGATTACTAGGTTCATTATTTCAAATTAAGAATTAGGAATTATGAATTGAATGCCCTATGTTCCCTGTGTTCGTCGGAGTGTCCTCGCTTCGACATTTACTACATTATTTGTCGG
>CAJBVG010000114.1 GCA_903958995.1 uncultured bacterium
AGTTCACCTCTTGTTAAATCCACTAACCCAACTTTCTTTCCTTCCTTAATGGCTCTCAATATGGTTCCTGAGCACGACATCTCTGCATCATCTGGATGCGCAGCAAAAACTAATATGTCTAATTTCATGGGTGCAAAGATAAGAAGAGTAGTGGGTATTGAGTAATGGGTAGTGAGATAATTACAAATTTTAACTCATTACTCAATACTCTTTATAATCTTCTCAATTTCCGCATCTTCACCCAAAGGGTCGTAATGCGATTTGAGGTTAGAGCCGAACAAACGGGCTAATGATTGCCAGAAGAAGGCAGAGAACCTTCCTTTAAGGTCTTGAACAACTGCATAGGATGTATTACCAGTTTGCCGATCTATCAGCTTTATCAGTATTCGGCCTTGCGTAATGGTGAGCTGTTTCAGTTCAGACTCGAAATTATCTTTAATGTCTTTTTCCGTTTTATCAACTAAAGCCTGTTGTACACGCTTATCGTTGGTCATTTTTAGCTCTTTCTCGAGCTGATTAAATTTCACACCAGCTAACTTTGCATAAGGCCATACTTTTAACACATCTCTGCGTAACTTTGTATATCGAATTTGATCACGTTTAGATTTATAAATTCGAGTGGTGTAAATGTTAACTGTAGGAAGATAGATAAAGGGAATAGTGTCGCCATCTACGATAATTGCTCGTAAAATAATGGTATCATTCTTTCCCAACTGTTTTACTTCTTGTTGAGCTTGCGCACTTTTACTGAAGTAAAACGTTGTAAGTATGATGAATACGATATATTTTAAGTAGCGCGACATAGTCTAATAACCAAATATCATCATAATTATTATTTTGATTTACATAAAAGAATGATTTTTTTTACATTTAGCCATGCACACGATCGATATAGAAGCTGAGAAAAAGGAAATTCAAAAGCGGTATAGAGCTTTATTGAAAGCTTGTAAACCGACGATGGAGAAGGGCGATAAGCGTCAAATTCGTATTGCATTTGAAATGTCGGTGGAGGCACATAAAAACATGCGCCGCAAATCTGGCGAACCTTATATTTATCATCCCATCGCTGTTGCACAAATTGCTGCCGAAGAAATTGGCTTAGGTACTACTTCTATTGTTTGTGCATTATTACACGATGTTGTTGAAGACACTAACATCACCTTAGAAGATATCGAACGTGAGTTCGGAACTAAAGTAGCTAACATCATTGATGGCTTAACAAAAATCTCTGGAGTATTCGACCAAACCAGTTCTATACAAGCGGAGAACTTCCGTAAAATGTTACTTACTCTTGCAGATGATGTTCGAGTAATATTAATCAAGCTTGCCGATCGTTTACACAACATGCGAACCTTGGAAAGTATGCCAAGAGATAAGCAATTAAAGATATCTTCTGAAACCATTTATTTATATGCCCCTCTAGCCCATCGCTTAGGATTATACGCTATAAAATCAGAATTGGAAGATCTTTCCATGAAGTTTACGGAGGCAACAACCTATAAATTTATTGCCAATAAACTTAATGAAACCAAAGGTGAAAGAGCGAAATTTATAAATGAGTTTATAAAACCATTACGCGAAGAATTAAACAAACTTGATTTAACAGCTGAAATTCTTGGCAGACCAAAATCCATACATTCCATTTGGAAAAAAATGAAATCAAAGGGTGTACCTTTTGAAGAAGTTTATGATTTATTTGCCATTCGAATAATTTTAGAAAGTGATTTCGAAAATGAAAAAGCAGATTGTTGGAAAGCATATTCTATTGTAACCGACAAATACATTCCGAATCCTGACCGTTTGCGCGACTGGATTTCATCACCAAGAGGTAATGGATACGAATCGCTACATACCACGGTAATGGGACCTTCGGGCCGATGGGTAGAAGTTCAGATTCGAAGTGGAAGAATGAATGAGATTGCAGAAAAAGGTTTTGCTGCTCATTGGAAATATAAAGAACAAACGAGTGAAAACGGACTCGACCAATGGATACAAAAAGTTAGAGATGTTTTGAGTAGTCCAGAGTCTAATGCCCTTGATTTCCTTGATGATTTTAAGATGAACCTTTTCTCTGATGAGATTTTCATCTTTACTCCAAAAGGAGACTTAATGAAACTCCCTTTTGGTGCAACTGCATTGGATTTCGCCTTCGAGATTCACTCCGACATAGGAACAAAATGTATCGGTGCTAAAGTAAATCACCGACTAGTCCCACTTTCGCATAAACTACAAAACGGCGATCAGGTAGAAGTGATTACTTCCGACAAGCAAAAACCAAAAGAAGATTGGTTGAATTTTGTCATTACAAGTAAAGCGAAATCTAAAATCAAATCTGCCATACGTGAGCAAAAAATAAAAATTGCAGAAGATGGTAAGGAAATATTAGACAGAAAGCTTAAATCACTTAAAATTTCTAATACCAACCAATCCATTAGTAAAATTGCTTTATTCTTCGGATTGCCAAGTAATATTGAGCTTTACTACCAAGTTGCTATTGGCAAACTTGATTTAAAGGAATTGCGAGAGTACCAAGTTACAGAAAAGAAAACTCCTCAGAAAACTCAACCTAAAATCGATAAGGATAACTTGGATCAATACATGAAACAGGTGAAGAGTAAAGACTCTGACATCTTGTTGATCGGAGAAGATTTACATAAAATCGACTATAAATTATCGCCTTGTTGCAATCCTATCCCTGGCGATGATGTATTTGGTTTCATCACAATTAATGAAGGAATTAAAATTCACCGTACTAATTGCCCTAATGCCATTAAACTGATGTCGAATTTTGGCTATCGTATTGTAAAAGCGAAGTGGACAGGACAAAAGGAAATTGCATTCTTAACAGGAATTAGAATTGTAGGTACAGATGAGGTTGGAGTAGTGAATAACATCACCAAAGTTGTTTCGAACGACTTTAAAGTAAATATGCGCTCAATCACAGTAGATAGTGATGATGGTATCTTTGAAGGCACCTTAATGATCTACGTAAATGACACTTCTCACTTAGATACACTGATTAAAAAGTTGAAGCTCGTCAACGGAGTTATTAATGTAACCCGTTTCGATGCTAACAAATCGGCGTAATAATGTGTAAAACTTCGTAAAAACTGTTTCTACGATTATAGAATATTTAATTAATTTTGGACGAGGAAAAAAAGGTATATGTCTAACAAAGAAACTATTGCAAGTGTAGTAAAGATTTTCGAGGCATTTTTGGAAAACAGAAGTTTGCGTAAGACGCCTGAGCGTTTTGCTATTTTGGAAGAAATATACTCTAGAAACGACCATTTCGACGTTGAATCGCTGTATATACACATGAAAAATCGTAAATACAGAGTAAGTAGAGCAACCGTTTACAATACATTAGAACTACTATTATCATGCGATTTAGTGACCAAACATCAGTTTGGTAAGAACATGGCTCAATTTGAAAAGTCGTATGGCTACAAGCAACATGATCACATTATTTGTATCGATTGCGGTAAAGTTGTAGAATTCTGCGACCCACGAATCCAACAAATACAGTCGATGATGGGCGAATTGTTGAAATTCGAAATTAAACACCATTCCTTAAATCTATACGGTTCTTGTAGTCGTTTAAAAGATGAAGGGCATTGCGATACGTTTGTTGCTACTTCAAAGAAAAATTCTTAGTAAAAATTTAAATAATAGATATGAAAGTTGATGTTTTATTGGGTTTGCAGTGGGGAGACGAAGGGAAAGGAAAAATTGTTGATGTGTTATGTCCGGGATATGACCTAATTGCTCGCTTTCAAGGAGGCCCTAATGCTGGTCACACACTCGAATTTGATGGTAAAAAATATGTTTTAAATACCATTCCTTCAGGTGTATTCAACCCTCAAACATTAAACTTAATTGGTAACGGTGTAGTTATCGACCCTGTTATTTTCAAGAAAGAAATTGATAAACTTCGTGAAAACGGATACGACCCTATTAAATCTGGCAAATTAGTGATTGCAAAAAAAGCACACTTAATTTTACCAACTCACCGTATGCTTGATGCAGCAAGTGAAACAAAAATGGGTAACTCTAAAATCGGTTCCACATTAAAAGGTATCGGCCCTACTTATGCTGATAAAACTGGTAGAAACGGACTTCGTGTTGGTGATACCATGTTACCAGATTTCAGAGAGCGTTATGAAAAATTACGTAATAAGCATTTGGAAACTTTGTCGCATTATAATGTTGACTTAGATTATACAGAATACGAAACACAATGGTTTGAAGCGATTGAATTGTTAAAAGCAATGCAACAAGTAGATTCGGAACATTTAGTAAATGAATACATCCAATCGGGTAAAAAAAGTATTAGCTGAAGGTGCTCAAGGTACATTACTTGATATCGATTTTGGTTCATATCCATATGTAACTTCATCTAACACAACATCGGCGGGTGCATGCACTGGATTAGGTGTTGCTCCTTCTAAAATCGGTAGTGTTATCGGTATTTTCAAAGCTTATTGTACTCGAGTTGGTGGTGGACCCTTCCCTACTGAATTAGACAATGAAATTGGTGAAGAACTTCGTCGTATTGGTCACGAATACGGTGCTACAACTGGTCGCCCACGTAGATGCGGATGGATAGATTTACCTGCATTGAAATATGCAATTATGCTTAATGGTGTTACTGAATTAGTAATGACTAAAGCGGATATATTAAGTGGATTCGAAAAAGTAAGAGTTTGTACTCATTACATTTGGGATGGTAAGAAAATTGATTACATGCCGTATGATATTATTTCTATTCAACCAGAACCAGTATATGAAGAATTAGATGGATGGAATGAAGACCTTACTGGAATTCGTGAAGTGAATCAAATTCCTCAAAAATTACAAGCTTACATCGATTACTTAGAAAAAGAACTTAACGTTCCTATTAAATATTTGTCAGTTGGTCCAGACCGATTGCAAACATTAATATTATCTTAATGTATCATGTTCAGTATTCCTTGTACAGAGGAGAATAAACAGAAACTTGTTCGAGCAATTGATCAGTCGGAAAACTATTTCTGCCTGCTCAATTCTAATCAATATCCTGACCCATATTCTACTTTGAATTGGAAGATCTCCTATGGTGATCGATTACTTTCACGCAATATTGCTGAACATTCATTCGAAGAACTTCGTACATTTTTATCAAATTCAGCAAAACCTATTTATGGTTTTTTAGGGTATGATTTAAAAAATGATGTCGAGAAATTAAGCTCAAAAAACACCGCACATATTTCGTTTCCCGAGTTATTCTTTTTTGAAGAATTAGTAGCAATTTCAGAAGAAAACAATGAATTAAAAAGCAGTTCATCACTTGATTTCGATTGGGTAGAACCTCGAAATCCGTCAACTAAATCGAACTCGAAAATCATTCAACACGTTAGCAAAATAGACTATGTGAAGAATGTTCAGCGCATTCAAGAGCATATTATTGCTGGTGATGTTTATGAATTAAATTATTGCATTCCATTTGAAATTCTCGATATACAAATTGATCCTGTTGAGCTGTATTTTTTACTGAACAAACGCTCCCCTAACCCATTTTCAGGACTATTAAAAATCAATCATCAATACATTATTTCTGCTAGTCCAGAGCGTTTCTTATGCAAACGAGGTAGTAAAATTATATCTCAACCGATAAAAGGAACGATAAAAAGAACAGAAAATATAGAAAAAGATATAGAGCAATTATTGCACTCCGAAAAAGAACGTGCGGAGAATGTTATGATTGTTGATTTAGTTCGAAACGATTTAACTAAAACTGCAATCACAGGAAGCATCAAAGTTGAAGAGCTATTTGGCATCTATAGCTTCCCTCAGTTGCATCAAATGATCAGTACCGTGACAAGTATTCAAGATGAGCAGTACGATGTTACAGAGGTTATAAAAAACGCTTTCCCGATGGGATCCATGACGGGTGCTCCAAAAGTAAGAGCGATGGAATTAATTGAACAATTGGAAGTATTTAAACGTGCAGCCTATTCGGGAGCATTAGGTTATATTATGCCTGATGGCACCTTTGATTTCAATGTATTAATTCGATCGATTTTTATTGATCAACAAGAAAAGAAATTAAACTTTAATGTAGGAAGCGCTATTACACTTGATTCTAATCCTGAAGAGGAATATGAGGAGTGTTTGTTGAAAGCGAAAGCGATTTTCAAAGTATTGGGTAGTGAGTAATGGGTATTGAGTAATTATATAATTATTAAATTTCTCAATACCCACTACACATTACTCATTACTATTTGCGAAGCA
>CAJBVG010000115.1 GCA_903958995.1 uncultured bacterium
AGTGCAATAGGATATAACAACACTAATGATTCTACCTATATTACGCATAATACTATTATAGGAAATAATTATGGCATTAGATTTAATTCTAATGGGAATATAAGTGCCCTAGTTGCTAATAATATAATTCAAAATAATAAGTATTTATCTATAACAAATGATATATATGTAGATGGTAATGGCTCTGGTACTACATTACATGAAGCTCGATTTGCGAATAATGTAATTGGAACTATAAATTCCGATACTGTTCTTAGAAATCTAACGAATATAAGTTATATAGATACGTCAGGATCATTAAATAATTTTGGAAGTCTATTATCTTTTAAAGATACCCTTAATACAAATTATCAATTAACTAATACCTCTCCTCTTATTGGAAGTGGTACATTGGTTAGTGGTATTACTACCGATTTCGATGGGAATTTAAGACCCAACCCGGCAGGTTCTAAGCCAGATATAGGTGCCTATGAAACACCTTATAAATATCCAGCTCCATCATTATCGGAGTTAATTGGTGGCAATCAGCAAATTGAAATCCGATGGACTAAAATAATAAAAACTGGAGTTACTAAATATAGAATTTTCAGATCAACGAGTCCTATATCCGATAATGCTAACACTGGAATTATTATAGATACACTAAAAGCTACTACGGCAACCTATCTCAATTCAGGTTTAACAAACCTTACACGATATTATTATAGAATACAAGCTGGTGATAATAGTGGAATTTGGAGTGGAATGAGTAATGAATTAAGTACAAAACCAAACGTTCCTCCAACTACTCCTGTTTTATTATCAGCTGTTGTTGGACCAAGAAAAGTAATGTTGACTTGGAGAAAATCAACAAGTAATAATAGCTCAGTTAAGTATAATCTATACCGTGGTACTACTATAAATACGATACAACTCATTAAAACATCAATTACCGATAGCACCATAACCGATACTGGTTTAATTGCAGGAACTAAATATTATTATCAAGTTAGGGCAGTTGATACCATTGGTGGAGTTAGTACAGCTTCAGGTATTTTAAGTGCAGTGCCGAATAATTTATGGTATGTATCTTTAAATGGATTGAACACCAATATAGGAAACATCACTAATCCATATAGAACCATTCAATTTGCAGTTAATTTATCTAGAAATGGAGATACTATATTGTTAAATAATGGCAACTATATTGAGAATGTAGAGATCTTTGCTAAAAGCATTACAGTAAAAAGTATTAATGGTCCCGATTCAGTTTCCGTGAGTCCATTTGACCCAGCAAATCATGTGTTTAACCTACATTCAAATTGGGATATTAATAATATTTCCCATTGTTATATTGTTGGCATTAAAGTACAAGGTAGTTCATCTGTATTTAATATTTCCGAAAGAATGTTAGCTTCAATGGTGAATTCATATTTCTACAATAATGCAAGTGTATTCCATTCTTACTATGGTAATTATATTGTTCAGAATTGTGTTTTTGTAAATAACAGTTCAATAGCAAACAATGATGTAGGTGACTCGGATCCTAAAAACACCTTTTACCATTGTACGATAACCCAAACAATAGGTTATATAACAAATTCTAATAATTCAATTACTAACTCATTTTATAATTCAATAATTTATAATAATAGAACAAGTTCAACAGTAACAACGGATTTTAATGGAAAGGTTACTTTAAATAATGTATTGTTTGATGGGTCAGATGTTGTTGTTTCATCTTCAAATGTGATTAATCAAAACCCTCAATTTTTAGATGCTAAATGCATTCAGTTAAAGAATAATTCTCCAGCAATTGGTGCAGGTTCGATGGCCTATGTAATTAATAAAGATTATTTTAATTCTTCACGCCCATTACCTTCTAATTCGAACCCTGATTTAGGGGCTTCGGAAAATGCTAATGCAATACCAACTACCAATATCAATAAAATTACTTCTCAGACCAATACCTTGAGTCTATTCTTTAATGCTAATATCGGTGCTACAAAGTATTTAATTTATAGAGATACTGTTGTTACACCTACTACATTAGTTGATTCATTGAGTGGAAGTCCTACATCATACATCGATAATAACGTACAAATCAATAAAAGGTATTATTATTCAATTAAATGCATTAATAACATCGGATTGAGAAGTGGATATAGTAATGTAGTTAATGCAGTAGTATTAGTTAAACCTTCTATTCTTTCACCGATTGCGAATGCTAGTAATGTAGACACTTCAATAGTTATTAGAACTAAAAAGAATGTAATTGCGACAAAATATTATTTCCAATTATCAGCAGATTCATTTTTAACGAATACCTATATTAAAAACCAAGTAGCTTTAGATACATTTATTTCTATAACTGCTTTAACACGAAATAAATTTTATTATGCTAGAGTAAAATCGATTTCTGGAACTGACACAAGCGCATGGAGTTCGATTAGTAGATTTCAAACAAAATTAAGCGTCCCTAAAATCACTACGCTAAGTACGAGCGATCATAAGATCCGTGTTAATTGGACTCATACACCAAATACGAATACCCTTAAATACTACATTTATAGAAGTCAGACTGCCAATGCCACTGTATTAATTGACTCTGTAGCACAAGGTATATTTAGCTATATTGATTCAAATGTGTTAAACAACAAATTTTACTACTACCGAATAGTTGCTGTAAATCCACAAAAAGTATTAAGTGCTTACAGTAACGAGAAAAGAGCAACAGCTTTGAATTTGACAACTTTAGTTTTACCAAGCAACAGACAAGTAAATGTTGTATTGAAGCCAACGTTTAAATGGAATGTAAATACATTTGCAACAGGTTACCGATTCCAATATTCATTAGATAGTACATTTGCAAGTACATTACTAGACGTAACACAATCGGATACTCAAAAAGTAATGACAACAAACTTGTCATACAATACGAACTACTATTGGAGAGTGAAGAGTGTAGATAGTTTAGGTAGTAGTAACTGGAGTACCTTCGGAAGATTCCAAACAGAATTGAGTGTGCCAAAAATTACAACGCTAAGTACTAGTGATCGTAAAATACAAATTAACTGGACTCATACACCGAACACGAATATTCTTAAATACTACATTTATAGAAGTGAGTCGGCCAATGCCACAGTCTTAATTGACTCAGTAGTACAAGGAATTTATAGTTACACCGATTCTAGTGTACTTAATAACAAATTCTACTACTACCGAGTAGCAGCTGTAAACCAACAAAAAATATTAAGTGTATACAGTAACGAGAGAAGAGCAACGGCATTAGGTATTCCAAGTCATGTTTTACCAAGCAACAGACAAGTAAATGTTGTATTAAAACCAACGTTTAAATGGAATGTAAATACATTTGCAACAGGTTACCGATTCCAGTATTCATTAGATAGTACATTTGCAAGCACACTACTAGACGTAACACAATCGGATACTCAAAAAGTAATGACAACGAATTTGTTGTACAATACGAATTATTATTG
>CAJBVG010000116.1 GCA_903958995.1 uncultured bacterium
ACCGCTGTAATTAATCTAAAGTCTAATGGTTTTGGGATGATGTAGTCTTTACCAAATGTTATATTTTTTTGATTGTAGGCTAAATTCACCGCCTCAGGAACAGGTCTTTTTGCTAGGTCGGCTATCGCACGTACCGCAGCAATTTTCATCGCTTCGTTAATTTGCGTAGCACGCACATCTAGTGCTCCTCTGAAAATGTATGGGAAACCTAATACGTTATTTACTTGGTTCGGAAAATCCGAGCGACCAGTAGCCATGATAATATCATTACGTGTTTTTATCGCGAGGTTATAATCAATTTCAGGATCCGGATTTGCCATTGCAAATACAATTGGATTTTTCGCCATTGATTTTAACATCGCTGGGGTTATAATATTTGCACCTGATAAACCAATCATAACATCAGCATCTTTCGCTGCATCATCAAGAGTATTTATTTTGCGATCGGTAGCGAAGAACTTTTTGGTTTCATCCATATGACCTTTACGATCCGAACGAATTACACCTTCACGATCAATCATTACGATGTTCTCTTTCTTTGCCCCTACTGATAAGTATAATTTAGAACATGATATCGCTGCAGCTCCTGCACCAATAACCACAATCTTTACTTTATCAATTTTTTTCTTTTGGATTTCCAAAGCATTCAACAAAGCAGCTGCTGAAATAATAGCAGTACCATGTTGGTCGTCGTGCATAATTGGAATTTTCAATTCAGCTTTTAATCGACGTTCTATTTCAAAACATTCTGGTGCTTTAATATCTTCTAAATTGATACCACCAAATGTTGGTTCTAATGCTTTTACTGTATTTACGAATTGATCTACATCCGTAACATTTAATTCAATATCGAATACATCGATGTCTGCAAATATTTTGAAGAGTACCCCTTTACCCTCCATCACTGGCTTTGATGCTTCCGGACCAATATTCCCTAAACCGAGTACGGCTGTTCCATTACTAATTACAGCTACTAAGTTTCCTTTCGCTGTATATTTATAAACGTCTTCTACGTTCTCGTGAATTTTCAAACAAGGTTCTGCTACTCCTGGAGAATATGCTAATGATAAATCTCGCTGTGAGTTTGTGGGCTTTGTCGGGATTACTTCAATTTTTCCAGGTCTTCCTTGCGCATGATATTCTAATGCATCAAGTTTGCGATTATTTTTATTCATTGTTTTGATTTCTAATCAGCACCTGCCTTTAGGCAGATAGTGAAGCCTCAAATATAACGAAAACAAGGCAAAATAAATGGAATTTTAGGTCGTAAATTCCCTAATTACAATACTGAAAAAGCAGGAAGAATCAATAGTAAAAACTTTGATAAATAGCGACTTAAGAAATTTAAAGAATAGTTTTATAGAATTACCCCTTTTTAGAGATTTTTAGAATCATTCCAGCTTTAAGGTCATCACTTGCTTTTAAGCCATTTAATTCCTTGATCTTCTCTACAGTCATCCAAGCGTATTTTTTAGCAATTCCGTATAGTGTATCACCTTTTTCTACTTTATGGAATACAAATTGTTCATCAGAATTGCGCTCAGGAATTTTCTTTGCAATGTTATTTTCTTCCTTTTCAGAAGTTGTAGATTTTGCGACTAATTTGTCTTCTACTTTTTTAATGATTAAGATTTGACCTGGCATTACAATCGATCTCTTCATGTTATTCCAAGTACGTAAATCTTGCACACTTACTTTATTTTTTTCAGCGATGGTAGATAAATAATCACCTTTGCGAACTTTGTATTTTTTAATCTTCTCCACTTTCACCAACACCATTTCAGTATTCGCTTTAGTGTTTTCGGTAGATGATTTTACGTCCTGTTGATCTTTTGATTCAGTCGTAGTATTGCTAGCAACCTGTTCTGATTTCTGCTCTACTATTTCGTCTGTAGTTTTTTTCGATTTTGCTTTTTTAGCAACCTTTACTGTTTCAGAAGTTTTAATGTTCAATGCTTGTCCAGCCATTAGTTTATTAGACTTCAGGTGATTCCATTTTTTGATATCACTAGATTCTACATTGTATTTATCTGCTATTACACTTAAATTTTCTCCTCTTTTTACCTTGTGTTTTTTAGTTACATTTTGAGTAACATATTCATAAGACACTTTAGGTTTTTCAATTGTATTCGCAGAAGAAGTATCTGTTGAAATTGGTTTTCTTGTAGAAGCAATTGCTGTTGCTGGAACTGGAGTTGGGGCTTGCAGTAGTTTCTTGATTTTTAAACGCTGCCCTTTTTTAAGAGCGTTTCTGCTTAAGTTATTCCACTTCTTAATATCACGTATTTCTACATCATATTTATTAGCCACTTTACTTAAAGTTTCTCCTTTTCTTACTACGTGAGTTTTGTAAATCGTTCTCGATTTAGCCATTGGATCCGTGTTCAAAACGAACTCTTGATCTGCTGAAACCTGTGGGAACAAACGATATAATGAATCTCTATTTCTTGCTACTAAGTCTCTGCGAGTAGCAGGAACTTTAACCATATAGGTTTCCGAATAAGCTGGGATAAATCCCTTTTTGAATATTGGATTTAATATTTTAAGTTCTTCACTATTCACCCCGCATAGGCGCTCAATGTCTTTAAATGCAATAGGTTTCGAGATATGTAGTGTATCCGTCATGAAACTGAAATTCGGATAAGCTGGATACAAATTATGCATTTCGGCACAACTCATAATATAGTTTGCTGCGATATATGCAGGAACATAACCTCTAGTTTCTTGTGGTAAATACTGACGAATTTCCCAGAAAGTTTTTTGTCCACCACCTGCTTTACGAATAGCACGATTTACATTTCCAGGGCCACAGTTATATGCTGCTATTACTAACAACCAATCGCCATAACGTTTGTACATATCTACAAAATACTGTGCAGCTGCACGAGTCGCTAAAAGCGGATCTCTACGTTCATCAATATGTGAAGTAACTTTTAGATCATACATTTTCGCAGTAGTAAACATAAACTGCCACATCCCTGTAGCGCCTACAGGCGATACAGCATAAGGGTTTAATGCCGACTCAACGATGGCTAAATATTTAAACTCGGTAGGTATTTTGTATTCTTTGAAAACCTTTTCAATCATCGGAAAATAATATTCCGACAATCCCAACATACGTTCTACTTGCTCTCTTTTGCGATAAGCGTAAAGATCAATATATCCTTGAACGTGTGCATTATAATCTAAAGGAATAAAACGAGTCATGGAATCCAATCTGCATTTGTAAACCTCAGAAGCAAAACGAGGAGGAGTATTGAGTTGTGAAAGGTCGACTTCAGGAACTACGAAAGTAGTATCGTCTTCTAATGAAATAGGTTTAATAATCCTAACAGGACGATTAGCAGCCTCAGCGAATTGTATCTGAAATAAAGAAATGATAATAATCGCTAAAACGACAATCTTATTTTTTTTCATCCTAAACATTAAAATGGCTCCTACATTGGAATTGTATATTCTTGCAAAATAGTAAAAATCTTCAAAAAATGAGGCTTTTTTACTGCTTTTGCTCTATAAAGTTGGCAAAATTCAACATTTCTTGCTCCTTAAAGTGTTTTCCGATGATTTGTAGCCCGATAGACATCCCATTAGAATGGGTAGCTGCTGGAATAGAAATCGCTGGTAAGCCGGCTAACGAAGCTTGAACGGTAAATATGTCCGCTAAGTACATCACTACTGGATCAGTTGTTTTTTCTCCGTGAGCGAAAGCGGTTGTAGGTGCAGTTGGTAATATTAATAAGTCGTAATTCGATAATAATTCTAGTGAGGTATCACGAATTAAGCGGCGAACTTTTTGAGCTTTAGCATAATAAGCATCATAGTAACCCGCGCTAAGCACGAATGTTCCGAGCATAATTCTGCGTTTTACTTCTTCACCGAAGCCTTCAGAACGCGACTTTTTATAGGTTGATTCTAGGTCAGTAGCATTTTTACTGCGGTAACCAAAATGCACTCCATCGTATCTCGATAAATTTGATGAAGCCTCAGCAGTAGTAATGACATAGTAAGTAGGAACAGCGTACTTCAATAAAGGGAAGTTCACTTCTTCAACTACGAAACCATCGTTTTGTAATTTTTTGATTTGAGACAGCATCATCTCTTTCACTTCAGGATCTATACCTTGACCGTGCACTGCTTCTGATAAATAAGCGATACGAGGTTTTTGATTTAAGGTAAGCGATTCTGAATAATGAGGAACAAGTTCTTTGGAAGCCGTGCTATCATGTCCGTCTTCTCCAGCAATTACTTCTAATAACAAAGCAGCATCAGCAACTGAATGGGTTATCGGACCAACCTGATCAAAAGAAGATGCATAAGCAATGATTCCCCAACGAGAAACACGACCATAAGTTGGTTTTAATCCAACTACTCCACAGAATGAAGCTGGTTGACGAACAGAGCCCCCGGTATCGGTACCTAGGGAAGCTAAGCACATGTCTGCTTGCACAGAAACGGCAGAACCACCAGATGAACCACCAGAAGCTAAATCGTTATTATCGTAGTTTTTTACTAAGCCATAAGTAGAAGTTTCGTTCGAAGCACCCATTGCAAATTCGTCGCAATTACAACGACCAATAATGATAGCATCTTCTGCTAACATGCGTTCTACTACTGTTGATGAAAATAGGGATTCGAAACCTTCTAGTATTTTTGATGATGCAGAAACTTTATGATTTTTATAACAAATCATATCCTTAATACTGACAACCATGCCGGCTAATTTACCAGCATTTCCAGAACGGATTTTCTCATCAATAACTAAAGCACGAGCTTTAGCCTCTTCTGTATAAACTTCAATGAATGCATTGAGGTGAGCGTTAGTTCCGATTCGGCCTAAGTAATAATCAACCAATGCGCTAACAGTGGTTTTACCTTCACTTATATCCGAACGCACCTCTGCTAATGAATGATATTTTTTCAATTTCAAACTTGTTTAAGAAACAGGGAAAAGATTACTTGCCAGAATTTAATTTATCAGCATCTTTTTGTTCCATGCTTTCTTCGATATCGCGTTTAACGCCGTTAGAAGCATCTTTAAATTCTCTGATACCTTTACCTAATCCACGCATTAATTCAGGAATTTTCTTTCCACCAAATAATAATAAGGCTAACGCTACAATCAGAATAACTTCTTGGCCACCAAGATTTAATAATAATAAAGTTGAACTTAACATGATTACGAATTTAAAACACAAAAATAGGTTATTTTCTGCTTAATGAAGAAATAAATAGGGATAATCCTCTATCGAGCTAACCAATCTATAGGGTTAAGCTTCGATATGCCTTTCCAAACCTGTAATTCCATACTCGAAAGCTCCTCATCGGTCGCCACGGTACCTATATTCTGCTTTGTAGTTACTTCTTGCCCCATTTTCACAGATACACTACTCAAATTAGAATAAACCGTAGTATATTCTCCATGGTTAATCAGTACTGCATATAACCCACCTACAATTTGAATTACACCGGAAACCCTACCGGTAAACACTGCTCTAACAGATGCACCTTTATTGGTTTTGATGTCGACACCATTATTGGAAACCATTACCCCTTTTAATTGTGGGTGCTCATGTGTTCCGAAAAATTCAACAATAGTGCCTTTTTCAACTGGCCAAGGTAATCGTCCTTTATTGCTAGTGAAATTATTTGATAGTTTTTGAGCTTCTGGAGTAAGTGCTAAATTTGATGAACTTTTTTTATCACCTGTAGGCATTTTAGTGCCTTTAGCTTTTGCATCTGCCTCTGCTTTCTTACGAGCAGCTTCAATTTCTTTACGGATAATATCTTCAATCTGACGATCAAGTTTTTTGGTTTGTGCTTGTTTCGCAGAGATTTGTTTTTTTAATGTCGACTCTTTAACCGTTAGTTGTTTTGCAATGGTTTCTTGTTGATTTTTTTCTTTGCCCAATATCACCTTCTCCTGTTGCTCATCAACCAACAATACACTCTTGTCTTTTTTGTCATCTTCCAGCTCGAGCATTTTATCTTCTAATTTACTCTGCGCCTGCTCTATATAACGGGCTTGTTTCTGACGATATTCTGAAAATTGTTGCAAGTACTTTAACCGTTTATATGCTTGATTGAAGTTAGTCGCTGCAAATACGAACATTAATTTATTGTATGAACTTTGATTTCGATAGGCGAACTTAATCATCGCTGCATATTCCAATTTCAATTGAGCTAATTCATCTTTTAATTGATCAATCTCGGAATTTGTTTTACCAATCTGCCCTTCAAGCATTCTGATTTCAGAGCTAATTGTATTGATTAAACGTTCACGCACTTGAATCTGTTTTACTAAAGCATTCAGTTGAGTAAGCGTTGCTTTTTTGTTTTTTTGAGTTTCGCGAAGAATACGGTTAGTCTGCTCAATCTCTTTAATTAATTGACGTTTCTTGCTCTGCAAATCATCTTTAGATTGGTTTTGTGCAATAGCAAATCCAACCCCAACAAAGAGTATAATTAGGGATAATATGTATTTTAACTTAGTCAAACTTCTTTGGTATAGTAAATGGGAACTCTAAATTATTAACTTTTTCAACTTTTACATATTCTAAATTCAATGATAAGGATTCTTTTTGAGAACTTGCCACCGAACTGATTAAGTAAGGGAAGTTGTACCCTTCGAAAATCTTGAATCCGCCATAGTTTACTTCTACTTTGCGCTTTTTATTTTCAAAATCAGCTAGTACAATATTTTGAGTTTTATAATCTTCTTTTCTAATGTTCAAATTGTAATTAATTGAATTTAACTGACCAGAAAACAGGTAGCTAGATTCACTCTGCATTAAACTAGACTCTTGATAGTTGATTCCTCGAGGCGCTTCACCAAACATTAAATCCTGGAGCAAATAAAAATCAACTGGGGTTTTTAAAAGTTCAGATAAGTACTGATAATCTTTCACTATATATTGTTTATTAAAGCGATCTAGAATACGGATGCTATCTTTATTCATTAGTACTCTAGCAACTTCTATCCCTCCAATTGCATTGGCAGAAATCCAAATTTGCTTATCTTTTTCTGAACGTATATTAAATGTTAAAGAGAAATCTTTTCCTTCACGGGTAACTTTCACTTTTGCTTTAGCCGTTAGGAAATGATAATCAAATCCAACAGCAAACAATTTAGCAACAATAGATTTTTTTAATAATTCTTCTTCAGAAACTTGCTCCGTAGCTTGGTTCGGCAAGCTAGCTGCTTTCTTAACTCTACATGAGCTAATGCTTAAAGCAATAGTACAGATGAAAATTAATATAATCTTATTGATCATGGTATTGTTTCGTATTAATTTTTTTCTTTAATAATTCTGATTGGTCTGACATCTTAGATGCCTTATTCCATTCTTCAATTGCCTCTTCAGTTCTATTGAGCTTAATCAATACATCTCCTCTATGTTCAATAACTGTAGCACTTTTCAATCCGCCAGCTGTAATCGCTTTATCTATCCATATCAATGCATCATCGTATCGAGCTAAACGAAAAAGAATCCATGCGTAAGTGTCTAAGAAGGAAGCATTATTTTTCATCAAGTCGTTCGACTTCTTTGACATGCTTAATGCTTTCTCTAGGTTAATGTTTCGAAGCGATAAATAATAAGCAAAGTTGTTCAATACAAAAGGGTCATCCGGACGAATACTCAAGGCCTTATCATATGATTCATCAGACTCTGTGTGTTTTTTCAAGCTATGATAAGCATCGCCCATGCCAGCATGTATTTGAGCTTCAGTTTCTGGATTATTAACGCTTAATGTCAAAGCGTTTTGATAAGCTACTAATGCTCCATCATAATCTTTCTTTTGAGCTTTCGCAACTGCATTTAAGTAATGAACAATTTGTTGTGCCGGAAATAATTGAATGGCATCATCACTTGTTTTTAATAAGGCTGTGTAATCCAGCAATTCAATTTCAATAAACATTAAATTCTGCCAAACTGCAAATACTTTTTTGTCTAAACGTATTGTAGTTTGGTATGCTGACATTGCAGAATCCAATTGTTTATCTTGATATAGAAAATCGCCATAAATTGCGAAGGCCTTCGCTTCCATTGGATGTGCTGTGATGCATAAACGAGTAAGTTCGAACGCTCGCTCTTTTATGGATGCAATACTTAATGCAGAAAAATATGGACTTAATATTCTTATTTTCTGATCAATGTTTACGGTTGGATTAGCGAATGCTAATTTCAAATATCGATATGATGATTCATCATCTTTTTGCTCTCTATAAAAATCGGCTATGGCTAATTGTGCGTAACCATTATTAGGTTCTATCGCTAATATATCTGTTAATACGCGCAAACCTTTGGCAGATTGTTTATTCGACATGTACACCTCTGCAAGGTTAATGCGGTAGCGCATTTCTGTAGGTTGTACATCTACTAGTTGTTGTGCTACTTCAGCAGCTTTATCAACTTTACCAAGTTTTAACCAAATCTTTTGGCGCTGCTTGGAAACATCTTCATTGATTCCAATTTTAGATTCAATAATAGAATATACTTTATTAGCCCCTTTGTAATCATTTTGATAAATTTTTACTGAGGCCAAATCGAAATAAGTTTCTACTTTTTCAGGAAACAATTTAATGATGTCAGAATATAATTTTTCTGCTTTTTTATAATCACCAATGTTTTCTTGAGCGTTGGCATTATTTAATAAGTACCACTCATTCGTCGGATTATTATCCACTGCTTTTTGGAAAGAAACAGCGGCTGCATTAAAATTCTTCTGTTTAGTATAGAGTAAACCTAACTCGTAATGTGCTGCATCATTAGAAGGATCTATTTCAACAACTTTAAGGAAACTACGAATTGCAGCATCATTGTTATCAATATTTTTCTGACGAATACCTTCGAAAAAATAAGTATCTAGTTTTTCTCTGTTCTCTGCCGAAATCTCTACGACTTTTCCTTTCGATTTTTTTTGAGCAATAGCGAAATTACTTAGCACTGTTATTGCTAAGAAAAGAAGTAAGAAATACCTTAGTTTATAACTAGTTCTCTTGTATGGTTGAGTAATCACTGATACTGTAAGTTCCATTAGCTCCTTTCAATTCGGCAAAGTGACCAATCATAGAATTGGTTATGTTGCACGATGCTGCTTTTACATTTGTTTGAATAATACTATTACTGATAACGGAGTCTGTAACCTTAGTATTGCTACCTATCGAAACATGGGGACCAATTTTCGAATTCTCAATGTGAACATTTTCACCAATAAAACAAGGCTCAATAATCTCTGAATTTATAATAGTTGCTGAACCTGCCTTTAATTGCTCTTTGTTTTTTACATTTTCCAATATGCGTTGATTGGTATAAACCGTAGCGTCTTTGTTACCACAATCTAACCACTCATCAACTTTTCCTGGCGAAAATTTCGTGCCTTTTTGTTTCATATTCTCCAAGACATTCGTTAATTGATATTCTCCTTTTTCGCGAATATCATTATCGATAATATATTCAATTTCTGATTTAAGGTAATCACCATCTTTAAAATAATAAATACCAATGATGGCTAAATCTGAAATAAACTCTTGAGGTTTTTCAATAAAATCAGTGATTTCATTATTTGCATTCACTTTTACCACACCAAATTGGCGGGGATCTGGAATTTGTTGCACCCAAATGATGCCATCTTTCTCGGCATCAAGTATAAAATCAGCTCTAAATAGTGTATCTGCAAAAGCAACGACAACAGGACCTGTTAAGCTATCTTTAGCACAATGAATAGCATGTGCAGTACCAAGAGCTTCTTTTTGGTAGTATATAGTCCCTTTTGCCCCTAAACTTTCTGCAACTTTTATTAAATTATCTTCTGCTTCTTTGCCAAAATCTCCAATGATATAGGCAATTTCCTCTACTTTTTGTCCGCAAACTTTAGTGATATCTTCTACCAATCGTTGTACAATTGGTTTACCTGCTACTGGAATTAATGGCTTCGGTGTTGTTAAGGTATGAGGGCGCATTCTTTTACCCATTCCTGCCATTGGCACGATTATTCTCATTTTTTGTAGTGTTTTGTAATGTCAAAGGGACAAAAATAAGAAAAAATCTTAGTATCGGGTATTGAGTATCGGGTATCGAGATAATATTGATTCTTCATTACAAAACCCCAGAGTGTCCGTACCCACCAGAACCTCGGTCGGTATCAGAAAGGCTTTCAACTGGTACCCAATTCACTACAGCATGTCCGCTTACGATCATTTGGGCGATGCGTTCACCATCTTGAATGCTAAAATCTTCGTTTGATAGGTTAATTAACAAGATCTTGATTTCACCTCGGTAATCGGCATCGATGGTTCCTGGTGAGTTTAATACCGTTATGCCGTGCTTATATGCCAAACCACTTCTCGGTCTAATTTGAGCTTCAAAACCTAATGGTAATTCGATGTATAAACCTGTTGGGATTAACACTCTTTGCATAGGTGTTAATATTATTGGCTCTTCAATATTTGCTCGCAAATCCATCCCTGCAGAATGAATAGTTTCATAAGCTGGCAATGGGTGTTTAGATTGGTTGATAATCTTCACGTTCATATCCTTAGTTTTTTCGAAGTGTGTTGAATTGTAGGTAAGAATATCCTACATACAAAATGAATAATGCCGAATCTATCGTTTGGTTGAATAACAATGAAGATGTAGCTATTAGGTTTTTCAATACTATGGAAGCGCCATAAAAAACAAGCATCAATACAATGTATTTAAATACAATATTCAATTGATAAGGGACATGATAAAATTTCTGCCCTGCGATATAACATATTGCAGCCATAACGATATAACATATTGCAGTAGCATACGCTGAGCCTAAATATCCTATGCTAGGTATCAATATTATATTTAAAACAATCGTTAGTATAGCACCAATAAAAGTGATGTATGCTCCATAGATGGTTTTATCACTTACCTTATACCAAATGGAAAGATTCATATAAATACCTAAGAACAAATTTGCAAATAACAAGATAGGAACAACTCCTAATCCTGCTCGATATCCAGCACCTAAAATGTATTCAAACAAACCTAAATGTAAAACAACACCCAAGAAAATAATGGTGCAAACGAGTACAAAATAATTCATCACCTTAGCATATACACTTTTCGAATCTTCATTTTTATGTATCGAAAAGAAGAAAGGTTCGGCTGCCATTCTAAACGCTTGAACAGCTAAAGTCATGAAGATGGAAAGCTTATAGGCAGCATTGTAAATTCCAATTTGCGATAGACGTTCTTCCATTGTTCCTGGAAGGTAATACTTCAATAAAATACGATCGAGTGTTTCATTAGTCATGCCCGCTAAGCCCCCGAATAATAAGGGCAAAGAGAAGATAAGCAAAGGTTTCATTTCAGACCATACCCATCTTAATTTCACTTGTATAATTTCCTTATACAAAAATAATAAGGTTGCAGCAGTAGCAATAAATTGTGATAAGAAAATGTAATAAACGGAATTAGCCTCCACATAAAATGAAGTGAATATACTTGTTGGATGTAAGCCATTCCAATAAGGGCAGAACAACAAGAAATAGCAATTTAGAAAAACATTAATACTGATTACTGCAATTCTAACAGCTGCAAATTTTATAGGGCGATTATCTAGTCGTAGTTTAGCAAATGGGATTGCTGTAATTGCATCAATACCCATTATTGCTGTAAATAAATAAATGTATTCGATGCGATACAAAGAAGTATCATTCCCTAAACTCAACCAATGCAAAAGCGTTGGAGAGGACATAAACAAAATACCACAGAGCGCTATACTTGAAAAAAGCACACTACTAAAAATGGTATTATATGTTTTTTGTTGATCTTCTGATTTAGAAGCGAAACGGAAAAATGTAGTTTCCATCCCATATAAAAAAATGATGTTTAGGAAGGTAACGTACGAATACAATTCTCCAACAACACCGTAATCTTGTTGATGTAATAAAACTCGAGTATGCAAAGGAACTAAAGCATAATTCAGCATTCTTCCTAGAATACTACTCAAACCATAATAGGCAGTTTGGGATGCTAATTTCTTTATGCTAGCCAAGTGATTATTTTTTTATGATAAAATTTTGAAAGCTTTGCATTTCACTTTCTGCTTTTTCTACTAGTTGAACATCTGCACGCTCAGGACCTTCTTCGCACCAATCTAAAAAGTTATCTAAAATCCAATCATCACCTTCGGCTTCAATATATATAGAACCATCAGATTCATTACGTATCCAGCCTTTCACCCCTAATTGGTCAGCCACCATTTTTGTACTATCGCGAAAATATACGCCTTGTACTTTACCATGTACTTTTATATTGAGATGCTTCATCTTAAAGGTTAATTCTTGCTACTTCTAATTGAGCAGATTTAAATTCATTTACTATATTTTCAAGGATTTTTGCTGCGGGTAAAATCTCATCAATTAATCCAGCAACTTGTCCAATTTCTAGTTCACCTTCTACCATATCCCCTTCAAACATTCCTTTCTTAGCACGAGCTTTTCCTAGTATTTCTGCAAGTTCATGACGAGGAGCTCCTCGTTCTTCTGCTTCACTAACTTTTTGGAAGAACTCGTTTTTTATTAAACGAACAGGGACTAACCTTTTTAAAGATAGTTGCGTACCCCCTTCTTTGGTATCTAGTATACGTTGTTTAAAATGATCATGAGCTGAGGATTCTAAAGAAGCGGCAAAGAGTGATCCTATTTGTACTCCTTCTGCACCGAGCGACATGCAAGCTAACATAGCACTTCCAGTAGCAATACCCCCTGCTGCGATAACTGGAATTTTTACTGCTTTCTTAATCATCGGAATTAAGCAAAGTGTTGTGGTTTCTTCTTTACCATTATGCCCACCTGCTTCGAAACCTTCGGCAACTATAGCATCTACACCTGCCTCTTCACACTTTAATGCAAACTTTACATTTGCAATAACGTGTACCACAGTAATACCATGCTCTTTCAGCTTTGCTGTCCAAGTCATTGGATTACCTGCGGAAGTAAAAACAATTTTCACTCCTTCTTCAATAATTATTTCAATATGTTTTTCAATATCCGGATAAAGTAAAGGCAAATTAACCGCGAATGGTTTATCGGTTGCTGATTTGCATTTTTGAATATGCTCTCTAAGAACATCAGGATACATAGACCCTGCACCAATGATACCTAGGCCTCCTGCATTCGAAACAGCAGATGCTAAACGCCATCCACTGCACCATATCATACCCGCTTGAATAATGGGGTACTTGATGCCAAAAAGTTGAGTAACCCTATTTCCCATTATTTTTTTGGATCAAATTTAAATGTCATGTAATACAACTGTCGAACTTCTCCAGATTTACGAGCTGGTGACCAACGAGGCATTAAGTTTATAATCCTTAACACTTCTTCATCACATCCATAACCTAATCCTTTTATAATTTTTCTACTTTCTTTTTCTGGGAAGCCATTAGATCCAACAACAAAACTTGCGATAACCGTACCACGTACATCAAATTCTTTTGCTACAGATGGGTAGCGTAAATTAGCTTGTATAAAATCTCTATACTCTACCGGACCACCAATAAACAATGGCACTTGTGCTAGGTCTGCATAGTAATTTGTATCCACACCGGCCTGACGTAAAAAATATTTTGCTAAAGTATCTGGTCTAGAAAACATCACCATACCAGTAGAATAATTATATCTGAAATTAATTTTCGAGCTATCATCATAGAATGACCAAACTCCATAACGAGCATTTTCTTTGAAAGACCCTTGCTTCGTCATTTTCCCGTTTGCAGAATTATAACGAGCGTAATAACCTATTTTATTTAGTGTAGTTGAATCTTGAGTATCGAACTCTTCTACTAAATGCTTTGTTACTTTATGATATACTTTTTTTCTGTAGGCTGTTTGCGCATCAGCAACAGTTATGATTAAACAAATGATTAGAGTAAGTAGTGTAATTTTTCTTGACATTGTTATTTAGTTATTGGTTATTGAGTTATTAGGTTATTTTGACATTTCTACAATTCGACCCTTCGACCCTTCAACTACGAAAAGCTTATCTCCGTACTATCGCCTAAGTTTAAACTTTGGCTTAATCCCTTTAGTGAAGCATCACTGCCTACTAGTGAATCTTTTAATACCACATCTTCTAATTGAGAAAACGAACCGATGATTGAATTTTTCAAAATAGAATGATCGACATAAGTATTTTCTCCGATAGAAACATTGGGACCTATAATTGAATTTTGAATTCTACAATTAGACGCAATACTAACAGGAGGAATGATAATGGTATTGTTGAACAGCTGATCATTTTTTTGTTCGAGACGAGATAAAAGCATTGCATTTGTTGCTAACAATACTTCTTTCTTCCCGCAATCATACCACTCTTCTACTTTGAATGATTGAATGCGAGTACCTTTCTCTACCATGCTCATTAGGGCATCGGTTAATTGGAATTCATTGTGAGTACGTAAATTCTTTTTGATGTTCTCATCTAGTGTTTGCATCAACAACTTACCTTCTTTAATTCTATATAAACCTACCATCGCCATGTTCGACTTTGGTATCATGGGCTTTTCAACTAAGCGATTAATAAAACCATCTTCATCACTTTCTACTACACCAAAATTTCTTGGGTCATCAACTTTTTTAACACCAACTGCAGAGTAAGGTAGATCTACAAAATCTTGAAGATGTACATCGAAAATGGTATCGCCTAAAACGATGAGCAATTGATCATCATCATTCACCATAGCCTTGGCAGTCCAAATCGCATGACCAATCCCTTCTTTTTGTGCTTGCACAACAAATGATTTATGGAGGTCTGGGTATTTTTCGACTACATAACTTTGGATTTTATCGCCGAGGTAACCGATAACAAAAATAATTTCGTTGATGCCAACCTCTGTTAAGCTATCAATAATATGGCCTAAAATTGGTTTCCCTGCAACGGGAACTAAGGCTTTTGGCTGGGTATGGGTATGTGGTCTAAGACGACTACCAATGCCTGCTACTGGAATTATTGCTTTCATTTAGGGAAATTGCTTTCAAGCCCGAAGTTACAATATTTTACTATTGATACGAAATTGACCATTTTTGTTAAAAATATGTATTTTTAGGGCATGAAAAGAGACCAACAAATATTTAAACTCATTGAGAAAGAAGCGCATCGTCAAGAAGAAGGCTTAGAACTGATTGCTTCAGAGAATTTTGTATCACAACAAGTGATGGAAGCACAAGGTTCATGTTTAACAAATAAATATGCTGAAGGCTTACCAGGAAAAAGATATTATGGTGGTTGCCAAGTGGTGGATCAGGTAGAACAATTAGCGATTGATCGAGTAAAAGAATTATTTGGCGCTTCATGGGCAAACGTTCAACCACACTCGGGAGCGCAAGCAAATGCTGCAGTTATGCTCGCTGTTTTAAAACCTGGCGACAAAATTCTTGGATTTGATTTATCTCATGGTGGTCACTTAACTCATGGTTCTCCAGTTAATTTCTCCGGAAAATTATACAAGCCAAGTTTTTATGGAGTAGATAAAAAAACAGGATTGATAAACTACAATACATTTGAAAAAATTGCTATTGCAGAACAACCAAAATTAATTATATGTGGCGCCTCTGCTTACTCACGTGATTGGGATTATAAGCGCATGAGAAAAGTAGCCAATAAAGTTGGTGCATTATTATTAGCAGATATTTCTCACCCAGCTGGAATGATTGCTCGTGGATTATTAAACGATCCAATTCCACATTGCCATATCGTAACTACAACTACGCATAAAACCCTACGTGGCCCTCGTGGTGGTTTAATTATGATGGGTAAAGATTTTGAAAACCCATGGGGATTAAAGACTCCAAAAGGAGAAGTTAAAATGATGTCGGCATTATTAGATGCAGCTGTTTTCCCAGGAACACAAGGTGGACCATTAGAACATGTAATTGCTGCAAAAGCAATTGCTTTTGGGGAAGCTCTTTCTGAAGGTTACTTTAAATATATTTTACAAGTGAAGAAAAATGCACAAGCTATGGCAACTGCATTTACAAAAAGAGGCTATGAAATTATTTCTGGCGGTACCGATAATCATTTAATGTTAATCGATTTAAGAAACAAAAATGTAACCGGTAAAACTGCAGAAAATGCCTTAGTACTTGCTGATATTACCATCAACAAAAACATGGTTCCATTTGATGATAAATCTCCATTCGTTACTTCTGGAATTCGTATTGGAACTGCTGCAATTACTAGTCGCGGTATGAAAGAAAAACACATGGATAAAATCGTTGATTTGATTGACAAAGTATTGATGAATCCAGAAGATCAAAAAATCAGCAAATCAGTAAAATCTGAAGTAAACGAGTGGATGAAGAAATTCCCACTTTATACGAAGTAAGCCTTATAAAAAGTTAAAGGGCTACAAAGAATCTGCAGCCCTTTAACTAAATTTAATTTACGCTCTCGGTATGTTATACGAGCGTGTTTCAAAAAAGTTTCAAAAAACAATAATTATTCGTAACAGCCTATTGTAGAGGGACTTACTCTCATTATTCCATCGGCATCGTTTAATAATACGGCTGGACTAACTTGATATTCTGCTTTTCCACGTGCAATGGAACCCACTTTTAATCGGTAATTCTCAGTAAAATTATTAGATAAGGTAATACTAGGGTCTTTAAATAATGGGTCCTTATTGATTAAATTGCTTGATGCCCATGTTTTAGAGGTTTTAAGCATATTGTTTTCAGTTATTATACTTGCAGTCGCTGCACTTCTTGACTCGGTATAATACTCATCTTTTAAACTGCCCGTAACGATATTGTTTTTAAACACCATATTTAATGCATCTGTATATGGAACATCATTAATCAAGAGGTAATCGGTAATAGCAACGGCAGGCGTTTGGCGAGAAGTAAAGCTATTGGTTTGTGCAAATGTATTATGTATAACCGAATACGTTCCACCGAACTGAGTAAGCAATGCATATTGCCCACAAGCAAAAATTAAATTATTATAAGCATTAACATTCCCATCAATTAAATACATCCCGGTAACGGTGCTGTATTTTATAATAGAGTTGGTAAGCGTTAACTGTGGTTGAATTCCGTAAATAGGGAATGTTCCAACTATCACACCATACACAGTACCTTTTATAGTTGTGTAATTTATTTTATTATTGATACTTCCAGGTAAAAATTGAATAGAATTCCATTGCCCCGGTTCGTTGTAGAATTGGGACTCTCGGCGATCTCCTTGAATGATAATACTATCTTGTAAAGTACCATTCATTTCCAAAGTTCCTTTTGATAAAATGATTGCATTCTTATGCATATAAATTTTCACCCCGGGGTTAATTGTTAATGAACTCAGTGTATCCACTAATATTCCACCATATATAACATAGGGTAAATCGTTAGTCCAGGTTTGGTTTCCAGTTATAATGGAATCGACAAAGAAATGTGCATTTTGTCCCAAAGCAACAAGCTCTACTTTTTGAATATTGGTATTGGTTTCAAATGTTAATTGTTCAGAAACAAAAAAAGGCAAGTTACTACTACTTGCATTTCCCTTCACTGTAATTTCTACGAATCCGAATAAAGAATCCTTTGCAGGGATTTCAATATTGCGCAAATGGTTACCCGAATACCCATCAATATTTATACGGTACTTCGCAAAGGAAGTAGAATCTACTAAATCAATTTTAGATATATTAATAGCACTGTTATTACGATTGTAAATCTTAATGCGTTTAGTGATCGAACCTACTGTAGTAAATACGGTATCAAACAGAATCGTATCCGTTGAGAATTCTAATTTTGCAGCAGTACTAGTTGTTACGTCTAAATCTGTTTTACAAGATTGTAATACGGCAATGATCAACAATAAAAATAGAAATATTCTAGTATGCTTCATGGGCTACGAAGTTAATGAAATTTTGTATATTCGTAATATCAATCTTACGCTAATAACTTGTTGATAATGAAAACTATTCACTTATCCCTCGCACTTCTCATTGTTTCTTTTTATTCGATAAATGCAGAAGCAAATTGCCCTGCAAATTCTGCACCAAGTGCAATTACAAGTACTTCAGTTTGCAAAACAGGATATTCTAATTTCAGTGCAACACTAAACGATTTGACGAATACTTTAGTGTGGCTTGATTCTGCAAATCGTATTTTAGGACAAGGAAATAATTATCAGCAATTTATTGCAAGAACAGGCTTATCGTTTAAAGCAGCAGAAATGGGTTATGATGGAATCACTACAAAAGTAGGACCATTAGCTTCTGCGTTTAGTTCAACTTACCCTTCACAAAATTTCACGAACGGACAATATTTTACTTGCTTATCGGCATTGCGAATTGATTCCATTTCATTACGAAGTAATAATCCGATTTCCGGGAATATTCAAATTTGGTCGAAAGCTCCTGAAAATGGTGGTTATGTAATACGAAAAGTACCTTTCAATATTACATCTTCTGGACCAAAAAACACTAGAGTAAGAATGGGTGTATTATTAAGCACCGGCAGTTATTTTATGAATGTTGAAGTAACATCAGGAACTGGAATATTATACCGAGCAATTGATGGAGCAACCTATCCATACACAGTAAGTAATTTAATCTCCATTACAGGTACAAATTTTATTGGCGACCTCGATCGTTATTATTATTTCTTTGATTGGGATGTTTCTAAAATGTGTATGAGTCCGATGAGTGCTGCATTTAGTCCAGTGGTTACACAGCCACTCAATAATATATTACCCTATTACGCTTTTTTGAACAATGGGATTCCATGCGATTGGACAAATACCGCACCTAGTATGAATTCAAAATGGCAAAAAGGCAGCTCGCTTAATTTAACAAGTCCTGCATTTCCAATCCCTGGGAATGATACTAATATTTTAATATCAAATGATGTAACCTGTCATTGCGACAAAAGTAGTGTACTATTAGAAAGTCCTTGGTTTGATTTAAGAGACTATTCTAAAGAAACTACAATTGAAGTTAGAATGGACTATTTATATAAACAAAAAAATAATTCGAAGGTATATATACGTGCTCGGAATGCATCGAACACCATAATAAAAACAGATTCTTTAAGTAATCAAATGGGATCGTTTGGATATTACACATTCAATCTAAGAGAATTTATATTAAGTGATAGTGTACAATTATCTATCGAACATAGGGATAATGGAGGCGACAGTTCTGCCATTGCAATTTCAAATTTAGGCATTCATGAAATGTGCTCAACAGGAGTTGATTTAACTTTCGAAGCTAAGTTTGATACCTATGCTTCTGAAATTTCTTGGGAGATTAGAGATGCTCAAACAAATGAATTAATTGTGAATAGCATTCCTTATGATGACATTAATCCATACGATAGCACACTTGCTAAAATCAATAAGAGGTTTTGCTTAACTAGGTATAAACAATATAAATTTAAAATTAAAGATTCCTTTGGTGATGGTTTAGATGATGGAACAAACATTGGGAATTATAAACTATCCTTTGGTTGTTTTGTGATGTTACAAGGTAGCGGGGCATTGCCTTATGGAGGTTTAGTATTACCCGACATGGCATGGGACTCTTTAGTATTTATAGCGGGCGACGGCCCAAAAATTGATATCGGACCAGATGTAGTTTTAAACTTTAATGATACGCTAGTTATAGATGCAGGTCCAAATTGGAGCAGATACTTATGGAGTAATGGAGACACTACTCGAACATTAACTTTAGTTGGTAGTCATTACTTGCCTGGGATTTATTCAATTGCTATTGAAGCTCGATTACCCAATTTGATTTGTGTTGCAAGAGATACGATTCGTTTAGAAATATTAGCAAACTTTAATCCAATTCTAAACATTGCTGTAATTACTGATAAAAAAGGAAGCGATATTATTTGGGAACTAAGAGATAAAAATACCGACACCTTATTGATGACACGCGGCCCTTTCCCTGATGTGATTCCATATAATATTAATTTAGCTACTCATATCGATACGATAACTGTTAAACATTCACAGCTGTTAAGTTTTAAAATCATCGACATGTCGGGCAATGGATTGAATGATGGAACTGTTCAAGGAAGAGCTTGGATTAGCAATAATTGTACTCCAGAAATTTTCTTAAGTGATAGTGCTGTATTACCATATTCTGGTGCATTCCATAAATACGATTCATTAGTGTTTTTTAGCAGTGCTCGACCTAACTTTAACTTAGGAAATGATTTTGTATTGTGTTCAGGAGATAGCATTCTATTATCTGCAAATACTAACGCTAATGAATACCATTGGTCGACAGGAGAATCAACGCCAAGCATTTGGGTAAAAGCAGAGGATTTATCTTTAGGCGAAAACACGATAACTGTTTTTAATAATCAAGGTGTTTGCCATGATGTAGATACAATAAAAATAACTAAACGATTAAAAGCATCTGCACTCTTTAGTACTTCACAGACTGGTGGTAAATTAACAGCCATAGGAACTGCTTCAGGGCAACAAGCTTATCATTGGGATTTTGGTGATGGCGGAAGTGCTAATACAAGAGCCACCGTTCATCAATATAATGCTGATGGGAACTATACTGTTACCTATTCAATAACTGCGATAAATGGATGTTTAAATACTTCAACAAAAAACATTAGCATTACTGGTGTAGGCATCAATGAATTAAAGGCATCACAAATAAAAATTGTACCAAATCCAAGTGTAGGTTTATATACCATCGAAGCATTAAATCATCCTATTGAAAAAATAGACGTTTACGATTTTAGTGGTCGAAAAATGTGCAGTTTCAATTACGTTGAACAAACCGATATTGTTAAAATGAACCTTGAATTTTTAGAATCGGGGATTTACTTTATCAAAATTTATTCAAATCACTCAGAACTCACTAGAAAAATCATTCTGAATAAATAAGTATAATTTTCTAACCATATAGCACACGTTGTTGTTTTGCACTAGTATATATAACTAGTGCAGAATAATATCTTAATAATCAGCGCTTTTTTAGAAATAGACTGATACTACAAATAGTACATTTGCCACTCCTTTGACATTTAATTTGCATTATTAAGAATAATTATTGTTAAATTTAATATCGACCTAATATTTAAATCAAACAAATAATTATGGATAACAATTTACATTTAAGGGGGGGAACGAAGAAATTACTTCGATATTTCCTTGGAGTAATTATTATTACTCTTCAAGTAGGTTTGGCTCAAGCACAAATCTTCACAGAAAATTTTAACGGTACGGCATTCCCGCCAGTTGGTCCACCATCTGTTTCAAACCCTGTTAGTTCGGGTGTTACAGACGAGGGTGAAATCAAATGGTATAGAGGTGATACAATTACTGTTACTAATGGTTCAACAAGTAACGCAGGTATTAACCCAGGTAGAGGTGGAACAGGTTTCGCAGCTTGTTTTAATACATGGGATATTGCTGTTGGTGCAAAAGCAGATTTAGTTATAAATGATATCGACTTATCTTCAATTTCACCATACGCTGTAGTTAAATTTTGGATGATTAATACTAGTGGTACTGACGTCATCAAAGTTTTTGCACGTAACGGAACTGATCCTTATGTACAAGTAGGTAATGCTAGTTATGGTGTATTTGCTGCATTTACAGAAATCACTATTTCTTTACAAGCATATTCTGGACCAGGTAAGACTTCGGTAGACTTACGCTTTGAAGCTACGAGTGACTACGGTGCAACGAATATTGGTTTAGATGATATCAGCATTGCGCTACCTAGTCCAATGTCATTTGTATCTTCAACTTCATTCCAAAAAGCTAATGATGTTGAAATTTTCAAACCATTACCAAATCAATTGATCACAAGATTATCTCTTGTTTCTTTAGGTGTATTAAATGCATTAGTTCCATCTACATTCTACATGAATACAGCTGGTACTACAAATGCTGCTGATGTTCAAAATGCAAAATTATGGACAACGGCAGGAACAGCAACATTCGACCCAGCAACTGCTACACAAATTGGAAGTACAATTGCTAGTCCATCTGGAGCAATGACTTTTACTGGTACAACTGCAATGGTAGAAGGCAATAACTTCTATTGGTTAACGTATGATGTAAAAAACACGGCAACTAATGGAAACTTAGCTGATGCAACATTCGATTCTGTATTAGTTTCAGGAGTAATGAAATATCCAACATTAGCTAACCCTACACCAGCAAGAAAAATTATGCCTGCTGCTGTAATTTATCCTAATGCTGCTGGAGGTTCGTCATCTGCAAATGGTCGTGGACCAGCAACTCAAGCATTATTCAACAGAACATTAAGTATATACCCTGCTACAGACTATCCTAGTTTAAAAGCAGGTGATAGTATTAGTGTAGTAGGTTTTAATATTTTAGCATTAGGTGCTGCACAAGCTACGGTAACAGGTAACATTAAAATTTACTTATCGAATACAGCTGATGCCTCATTTTTAAAATCAACTACATGGGCAACAGCCATCACTGATATGACATTGTTATATGATGGACCGTTAACTATCAATCCAGAAACTGGAACATATGATATCCGCTTACAAACTAAATTCGGTTACACTGGTGGTAACATGTATTTAGGTTATGATTGGGCATTAACATCTGCTGTAACTACTGGAGCTACATACGATTGTAATGCAACTGCAGTAGGTGGTGGCAATGGATTAAGAAATATTACAGGTGCAACAGCAGGAGCTACACTTACTGGAAATTCTGCATTTAGACCGGCTGTACGTTTCGGTAAAACTGCACCTGGCAATGATGTAAGTGTAGAAGCAATATATACGCTTACACAAATGCCTCGATTAGCAGGTTCTCCACATCAAGTTAAAGCAGTAGTTAGAAATAATGGTTATAACCCTATCAATTCTTATCCTATTGGATTAAATATTAGTGGGGCAAACATCATGACCAGTACAAAAAATGTAACATTGCGTTTTGGTGAATCAACTACTGTTACGTTTGATAATTTTTCAGCAATAAATAATGGAAGCAATTCCGTTTCTGTAGCTGTAGGTAGTGATGATGTGAACTCAAACAATACCATGACTGTTTCACAAGTTGTAAACCCTACAACATTTAGTTACTCTGATATAAATCCAGCAACTAACTCAATTGGTTACAATACAGGTTCTGGATTACTTTTAAATAAATATCATGCTAATGGTGGTTGGTTGATTGATAGCGTTAGAGTACAAATTTCGGCTGGTACTACCAATGATACTAAAAAAGTATTTGGAGTAGTTTTAAATTCAGCAGGTGTAATCATAGCTAAATCAGACACCGTAACTTTAACTAGTGCAGATTTAGGTAAGCTGAAATCATTCGCTATCGTAAATCCAAAAGTTGTTTATGAAGAAGATTTTTATGTTGGGTTATCTCAAGTTGCAAATGCTGTAGGTTATTTCCCTGTAGGAACTCAAACTGAAAGCCCTACTAGACCTGGTGCTTATTATACAGCATCAAGTAGTGGAGGTGCTACAAGTCCAGCTACTACCTTTGGAAGATTCATGATTGATGCAAATGTTGCAACTCCTGCGACTCCTCCAGTAGTAAATTTAGGAACAGACACAGTAATTTGCCCAGGTGCAACTGTAGTTATTAATGCAGGTAATCCAGGTTTAATATACTTATGGTCTACAGGTGATACCACACAAACTATTACAGTAGATACAACTGGTATTTACACTGTTACTGTAAAAAATTCACAAGGCTATCCAGTAATGGATACTAAAGTTGTAACATTAGGTCCAGCACCGGTTACTGCTTCCATGTTAAGTAGTATGCCAAATGGAGCTTGTGTTGGAACTCCAATTACATTTTACGCATCAGGTTTGAATGTTGGTTCTGCTCCTTCTTATGTATGGAGAAAAAACTCAACAATTATCCCTAGTGCTACGGGTGCTTCATATACTAGTAACACTTTAGCTGATAATGATACGATTAGTGTAAGCATTACGTCTAACTCGTCTTGTATATCTGGTAATGCATCAGCAACTACTTCAATAGTTGTAGATGTATTCCCAATTTTACCAGTTAACATTTCTATTTCATCAAGTACTAGTTCAAGTGTTTGTAAAAATGATACTTTAACTTTCACTGCTGTGCCTACAAATGGAGGAACTACTCCTTCATATCAATGGACAATTAACAGCAGCCCAATACCAGGTGCGAATGGTACTACATTTGAAATCACAACTTTGAATAATAATGATACAGTTCGTTGTATTATCACACCTAGTGAATCTTGTGATGGAATAAAAACATCTAATGCAATTGTTGCACAAATATTAAACCCTGCAAGTGCTACATTTACCACTAGTGTTTCGAGCAGAACTGTAACCTTCACAAAAACATTTGCCCAAACCGCTACTTATTTTTGGTCATTTGGAGATGGAAATACTTCTAGTACTGCTAACCCAACGCATACTTACACTGCAGATGGAACATATAATGTGACATTAGTTGCCAATAATGCTTGTGGTGTAGATAGTACTACTCAAAGCATAGTAGTTAGTACAAAAGACTTTCAAGCTACAGCAATTACAGGTGTAACCACAGGTTGTACAATTTCTAATTTAGGAGTAATTAGATTAGGCATTAAAAATTTAAGAGCTATTGCTGCTCAAAACATAAATGCTTCATATCAAATTAATGGTGGTACAATTCAAAATGGAACTTTAGCAAATCTGAATGCAAGCGCTACTGCTACACTTAACTTCACTCAACGTGCTGACCTTTCTGCAGACGGAGTTTATGTGATAAAAGCTTGGGTAAACGATGCAGAAGATTTCGATCGTTCTAATGACACAATTACTATAACTGTAGTCAATCAAGCTAAACCAAATGCAGGATTTACTTCTGCGATAGGTGTTAATGGTGCTGTATCATACACAAATACTACAACTTCTGATGTTACCGCAACATATGCATGGGACTTCGGTGATAGTGGTACTAGTACAAATGACAACCCTTCACACACTTATACTCAATCAGGTACTTACACAGTAACTATGATTGCTACAAATGCCTGTGGTGTTGATACAGCAACTGAAACTAATACAGTAGTTGTTTCTGGTGTTGCATTACAAGCTAATGAAAAATATGTACGCGCATATCCAAATCCAAACAATGGTACATTTGCAATCGATTTAAGATTAACAAAATCTGATGACATTACTATTAACGTATTTAATGCGAACGGACAATTAGTTCATACGCGAGCGTTAGGTTTAATTAATCAAGAAAATGTTAATTTAGATTTGAGTACATTAACTCCAGGTGTTTACAATGTAAGCATACATGGAATGAATACTCAGATTGTGAAGAGAGTCAATATTATTAAATAGTAACTAAGTATTGAGATATTAGTATTGAGATACTAATATTGAAAAAAGAAAAAAGGTTCCGATTTTATCGGGACCTTTTTTTATGCTACTGCGATTGTAGCAATCCATACTCCAGAACAACCTGATTTCATAAGGGTTTCCACGCAGGCTTCTAATGTTGAACCTGTAGTGATAACATCATCAACTAATAATATATTTTTATTTGTAATTTGATTTACTTGAATACATTCAAACACATCTTGCATATTTTCATATCGCTGATAGCGAGATTTTTTGGTCTGTGTTGATGTCGCGGTTTTCCTAATTAAAATAGCATCATCCCATTTAATTTTCATCGCATCTGCATAACCCTCCGCTAATAACGATGATTGATTATATCCACGTTGTTTTAATTTTTCTGGATGCAATGGAACTGGAAGAACTATATCTATCAAATTAAATAATGGTGACATTGATAATTGTTCTCCATGCATCTTACCCAACATTATACCCAACTTTTTTGATCCTTTATACTTAAGGTGGTGCAATAAATTTTGCACACGGTTTTTCTTTTTGAAATATAAATAAGAGGATGCTGCTCGTATTCTCACTCTTCCATCGAATACTTTAAATGTTGTATTATATTTCTGCTGGTCATCAAACGTATAGGGTAATGACATTCTACAGGAAACACATATCCCGTCTTCTCCATCATATAAATGATTGCCACAAGCGTAGCACAAACTTGGATAAAGCAAATTGAAAAAATCAATTACATACTGCACACATCTCTTCCACATAAATGCAAGTTACCTGCATCTAAATGAATTGTCAACTGCATATATGCAACTATTTTTGATTGATGGCTAACTGCCCACAAGCAGCGTCAATGTCCTTACCTCTACTTCTTCGGATATTTACAATCACGTGATGTTTTTGTAAATGATTAGCAAAGGCTTGTACTTTATCATCTTCGGCGTTTAAAAAATCTGCCATAGAAATCGGATTATACTCGATGATATTTACCTTACATGGAATATTATGACAAAATTTAACAAGCTCACGAGCATCTTCTATGCCATCGTTAAACCCATTAAATATAATGTATTCAAAGGTTACAGGGTTTTCTGTTTTTTCGTAATAGTACTTCAATGCTTCTGCTAATGCTTCTAGAGAATTGCTTTCATTGATTGGCATGATTTCATTTCGTTTCGCATCATTCGCAGCATGAAGTGAGATGGCTAGATTAAATTTCACCTCATCATCACCTAGCTTTTTAATCATTTTTGCTATTCCGGCGGTAGAAACTGTAATCCTTTTATATGACATATTCAGTCCATCTTCGGCTGTAATTCTATCGATCGATTTTAAAACATTGGCATAATTCAATAAGGGCTCACCCATACCCATGTAAACGATATTAGTAAGTGGAATATTGAAATTGTCTTTTGCTTGTTTATCAAGTAATACCACTTGATCGTAAATTTCATCGGCGTTAAGGTTCCTTTTACGATCCATGTAACCAGTTGCACAAAATTTACAGGTTAAGCTACACCCCACTTGTGAAGAAACACATGCCGTTTGACGTTCTAAGGTTGGTATCAAAACGCCCTCTACTATATTTTCATCGTATAATTGAAAGGCACTTTTAATGGTACCATCATTACTTTTCTGAGATTTTAAGATGCTAACAGCGTTGATTGCAAAATTCTCCTCTAGCTTTTTACGTAAGTCTTTAGAAAGATTCGTCATCTCTTCAAATTGAATAGCAGACTTCATCCATAACCATTCATACACCTGTTTTGCACGAAAAGCCTTCTCTCCCATCTCAACAAATGCCGTTTTCAGCTCTTCAAATGTTAATGCACGTATGTCTTTCTTAGTTTCCATTGGTCAAAGATACGAGTAAATGTGCAAATGCGAATCCCGATAGCTATCGGGAGCGTAAATTGAGTTCGTCGAAGCGCCCTTCGGCTCCGCTCAGGGACCGCTTCGACATATAAAATTTATCAGACGACCAAAGCCCTCTCCCGATAGCTATCGGGATGCGCTAATTCATTTCATCTGACTAGGGATGCCCCTCAACTTCATCTGACTAGTCAGGCCCCTCAACTACGCTACGCTCCGTTCGGGGACCAGTTTTTCGCTTCGCTACTAGTAAGAAAAGGAGAAGTTGAGCGAAGCTCAACTTCTCCTTTTCTTTTTCTCTCTTTTTTACGAGTGGAGTGAA